>JAFGTT010000037.1 GCA_016933955.1 Candidatus Zixiibacteriota bacterium | reverse complement strand
GAGGAGGTAGGATTCGAACCCACGGTACCTTGCGGTACAACGGTTTTCAAGACCGCCGCTTTCGACCACTCAGCCACTCCTCCGTCGCCTTACGGTAACGGGAATAAAATGGGAAACCCCGGTTCTGTCAAGGGGAGAATAAAAAGGGCGCCGGAGGGGCACCCTTTTAGGTGATATATTCAACGGAAATAATTACTTAAGACCCTGAATCGCCTGTTTAAAACCGTGTTTGGCGACGTCATTGCGGCATTGCTCGGAGATTGTCCAGCGGGTGGTTTCATTTTCGTAAACCATATCAACCGTACCGTTGTCAAACTCAAAACTGGCCGACCATTGGCCGTTGACATCCAAATCATTCAACTCATCCTCGCCGGTGCAGGCCAGATTGACGGTAAAATTAAGGCTGACATCGCCGTCGAGGGGACAATCACCATTCTCCGTCACAGCATCATCAATAAATAGGTCATTGATTGTTTCGCTGAAATACATGGCCAGATCGCAGGTCGCCGAATCGCTGCTGATTTCAAAGTCCAGTGAATCATAGGCATGACCGTCAAGCGTAAATTCATCAGCTCCAAAAACCCCGGAAAGATCCACACGTTCATGACTGCCGATTTCACCGCTGGTGGTTTCATCTTCATCGGTAAATTCGAAACCTATATTGAAATGGCCGCGGATGTTCAGAATCGTGACAGTTTCATCCGGCTCATACATATAGCTGGTGCCATCTCCGAATCTGAGGGAATCGACCCCCCGATATGCGAAAAACACATCATCTTCATCAGTCACTTCGACACTGCAGGTGACAATATGCCAGAAATTGGAAGTGTCATGGTCTATGATGTGTAGATAATTAATCTGGGCTCCACTTGCGACCCCGAGTTTACCGGGCACCTTCCGTGGTTCACCCGAAAGCTCGTCAATCAGGCCAAAAGTCAAGTCCAAAAGTTGCAGGTTCAGCTGGAAATTAACCTGCCCGGCGATGTCGGAAACAAATTCGATTTCCGGATCATCCGGATCGCCGGTTTTAAGACCGTCGTCGTCATCATCCGAACAGCCACTTATCAGGACCAATCCCAAACCAAGCAGGATTGTCAGACTCAGGATAAACAACTTTTTCATAATTAACCTCCTGTAAATGATATGTTATTGATATGTGCCGACATGTTTAAAACGATTATCGACCTTACATATGCCATAATAAAGAAAAAAATCAGAAATATTCGTACCTAACAGGATATTCCCTGATATTTAAAATCGCACGTCATAATTGATCGGACGGCATTATAGCATTTTTGTTACCGATTTACAATCAAAAAAATCAATTGAAAGATTTTTTATACAATATAGATAATTCGGGATAATAGAATAGTTTTCAAATGGGAATCACCGTTTTTTCGCCTGCGGACCCCCGTACAGGCCAATATCGGAACATGTTCCATCATTATCGAATATCTCCGGATGCCCGGCATCGACAGCCCGTGAACCGGCTTTCAGGATAAAAATGGAGTCTCCGACAAACCCGGGATCCACCGAGAGATTGCCATTGATATCGGTTTGATCCCAAATATCCCGGTAATTGCCTTCTTTATTATTCCAGACGATATTGTAAGCGAACTCCCATTTGGCCCAGTCGCCGTAATTCCAGACACCGACGCACGGGCACACCCATTCCTCGCGCCAGCCATTGTCGATTATGATATTGTTTATTATTCTTCCCCGGCTTTCATTGGACCACGGGGCCACACCGCAGTTGCCGTTGTGATGAACGACATTATTGGAAATATCCATATATGATTTCCCGGTGGCTATAATTCCCCAGCCGAGATTGTCCATGACGGCGTTGTTGCGGGCCGCCACCCAGGCGGTTCCGAAAGCCCCGATACCTTTCCAGTATCCGGCGACAATATTTCGATAGGCCAGACAGGTGGCATCCCAGGTGACACCGATTCCGGCGCCTCGTCCATCCTTGATCAGGCAATCGGTAATAATGGCTGTTGCTCCCCGATAAAGGGCCACCCCGTCCCAGCCATTATTGATAATCCGACAATTATCCACCAGGAGTTCAGCTCCCTCACGGCCGACTATTCCGGCGATACCGACCACAATCGAATCGACTCGATCGGTATTATCGCTGATATCACAATTGCGGATTTCGACTCCGGCATTACGGACCACCACGGCGGCATCGGTGGCCTTACCGTCGGGATCGCGATGTCCCCCGGTTATGGTCAGGTTTTGAAGTGATGAATGAGGTGAATTCACGAAAAAGATTCCATAACCCGAATGGGTGTTAATGGTTGTTTCGCCGCGACCGGTACCTATCAGGTGTAACGATTTATCCCGGACAACAAGACCACAGCTGGCTTTAACCGCCGTCCTGTGTTCGGTGCAATTGCCGCAGAGAGAATCGATGAAATCCGTCGGAACGGCATCGAAATCCCTGCCTCTGATTAAAATGGTATCACCATCGGAGGCAAAATCGATAGTGGCCTGCAAGTTATTCCCGCGCTCAATGGTCAGAGTCCGCGAATAAACATCTCCGGGCCCGGTGATAAGCCCCAGAAATAAAATCAGGATGATTTTTATTACTGATTTCGATGCGAACATACGTTTGAAAGATACGCCGCACCGGAAGATTGGCAAGTCTTATTTTTTTCGTGAAAGAGGTAAAATCCGGGCCGAATTAAAGTCATTCAAGAGATAAGATAAAAAAGACTGCCGGGCGGCGGCTCCAACAGTCTTTATTTTTTCAGGTTTATTTTATTAATAAACAACCCGAATCATGGCCCTTATCAAAAAACCGGGACTCTATTTCAGGTATTTAAGACGATAGAAATTACCCGGCCCGAATTCCGCCAATGATTTTTTAAATTCATCGGGAGTGAACCAGTTGCGGTTATCAACCGGCCAGGGACGCGGTAAATATAGTGACCGGGCCGGATCGCCGCCCATTCCGAAAAGAAACATCATCGCGCCATCCTTGTTGGAGCAGATATCAAATATCATAGCCGTATGTCCGGATGAATCGGGATCCTTGGGATCAAACTGGATATATAAATCCCCGGGCTGAATATTCTTCATTTCGATCGGGCCGGAAAGATTCAACAGCAGATTTTTGTTCTCAAGGCGACCGAAGATAAATTCCAGAAAGCGGTAGTATTCTTTTTCGTTCGAAGGTCGTTTTTCACCGGATTTGTAAACGAGACTGCCGTGAGCATCACGTTTATAACTTCCTCCCAGCCAGTGGTCGTAGGTAATAGTGTCACGAGGTGACAATATTATCGGGAAATTATCCAGTTGCCCGACGGCATGGAGAAACTCGATAACAATCTGCATGGCCACATCAGGGTCTTTCTGATTGACGGAACCGACCGCCAGATCGACCACGGCGGCTATGGAATCGGCCCGGGTTATAATATTCTGGTTCCAGTAGATCAGGGGGTGATACTGATTTTCAAGAGGCAGATTGGTGATCCAGGCCATGAAGGTATTCATTTTGGTGGAAGGGAATCTTTCATAACCGGGGGGTGTCGGGAAAACTCTTAAAACACTTCGCTCCGGGGCATAGTCAAGGGAAAAGGGATAAATTTTCGATTGTTCCCCGGCGGCAAAAGCGGCGCAAAGAATCAGGGTCGCGGTTACCGAAAGAATTAGCGTTTTTTTCATTTTGTTATCTCCTTATCATCCTGTGAAGTTTTATCCAGCAACTTATTTTCAATACCACAACACAGTTTTTTACACTCATCTCTTGCTGTTGGTCCCCATTTTTTTTAACGCCCGGGCGAATTTACTGATATCCTGAAAGGACCAGTTTACCTTCAGTTTTGCAAACATTTCCGTTAATTCCGGCAGTACCCTGACAGCGGTATCGTTATCGGGTAATTCGATTTCGAGCTCATAGTCAATCGAGTTATCCTGATAAACGGTTCGGTCCATCTCCAGACAGATTTCCACTCCTATCACTATACGAGAGAAGGCCATCCGGGAAGTCTCAAATGTCAATATTCTCGAAAGATTTTCAGGCGGAATAATTTTCGTTACCGCATTTCTAATTTCATCGGGAAGGATATCTACCGGCAAGCCGTAATTGAGAATTCCATCGACTTGCCCGGCCGGGAAGGGTGATTCAATCTCGGGTCGAACCGTTAATCCTGATATTTCTCTGATGGCCGGACCCTTGAGAGTCACCAAAACGGTATCTTCCGTTTCCCTGATACGGAGAGCCCAACCCCTCGCGCCAAGAGCATTATCGGCGCTGTCAAAAAAATGATTTACCTGCCGTTTCCTCTTTTGCGGAGATCCGAGATATTCAAGCAGGCGCCGGAAGTTGGCTTCACAGAACAGGTCAATTTTGATTTCTTTTTCTTCGGGCATCATAATGATTTTCCCGGGCATGAGAAACCGGGGTACAACAGAAAAGCCGCTCACCCCGGAACGGCTTTTCAATATCGGGAAACTTATTTAAACCTTTTTGGATGACGGGCTTCCCACTCAACGACAATCGGGCTGGCCACAAAGACCGAGGAATATGTTCCGACTATTACTCCAATAATAAGGGCCAGTGAAAAATCTCGAAGAACTTCACCGCCGAAAATATACAATGTAACCACCACCAGTAATACGGAAAGGGTCGTCATGATGGTCCGCGAAAGAACATCATTGATCGAGGTATTGACGGTGGCAACAAATTCGCCTTTTTTACGAAACTTGGCGAGATTCTCACGAATCCGGTCATAGACCACGACCGTGTCCGTTAATGAATACCCGGCCAGGGTTAGAAGGGCAGTTATCACCAGAAGTGAAATTTCCTTGTCGAGAATATAGAATATCCCCAGGACCGCCAGAACGTCATGAAAAGTGGCGATGGTAGCGGCCACCCCGGAGCGGAAATCAAAGCGCAATCCGATATAAATAATCATCCCCAGGATGGAAATCAAAATTGCCCACTGGGCGCTTTTTCGGAGGGATTCTCCCACGGCCGGCCCGATGGTGTGCTCGGAATCCTTCTGAAATTTATTATCGGGGAACCGTTCATTAATGACGGCGGTCAGTTTGTCAATGGCCTTTTCATCCCCGGCGGTGATTTCCTTGACCCGGATCATATAGGAATTGGGGACATTATAACGTTCCAGTTTCTGGATTGAGGCCTCGGGAAAACCGTTGCTTGTGACGGCCGCACGCAGATCGGCAATATTGATCGGATTTTCAAAGTTACCCTGAAGCATCGTCCCACCCTCGAAATCAATTCCCATATTCGCCTTGTTCAGCAGAATCATAATAAAGGCGAACAGGCCAAGAAGAATCAGCAGGGCGGATAACGCAAAGGCCTTCTTGCGATATCCGATAAAATCTATATTGGTTTCTTTTATTATCCTGAACATTCTCTATCTCCTTAAATACTGAGAGTTTTATAGCCTTTACGGATATCAAAAATCATCTTGGTAATGATAACAGCGGTGTAAAGCGATATGGTTACACCCCAGAACAGCGACACGGCGAAACCCTTAATCGGACCGGAACCAAACAGGAACAGGGCGCCGGCGGTGATCAGGGTGGTTACGTGGCTGTCGATAATGGTTAAAAGCGCCCGGTTATAGCCGGCATCAATCGAAGCCCGAATCGTCTTACCGGTTCTCAACTCCTCACGAATACGCTCGAATATAAGGATATTCGAATCCACCGAAATACCAATGGTCAGAATAATCCCGGCGATACCCGGCATTGTCAAAGTCGCACCAAGGGCGGCCATGATAGAGAGCAGGAAGAAGACATTAAAAATCAGTGCGACATCGGCAATCAGACCCGATATCCGATAATAAATACCGATAAAGACCAGCACCAGTAATAAACCGACAAACGATGCCGTCATTCCCTTTCGAATTGAATCGGAACCGAGAGTCGGTCCGACCACATTTTTCTCGATAATTTCAACCGGGGCCGGCAGGGCGCCTGCTTTGAGAACGATCGACAGATCCTTCGCATCCTCGAGAGTGGCTCCGCCACCCATGGTAATCTGACCGCTACCGCGGATTTTGGAACTGATAATCGGGGCCGATTCGACCTTATCATCGATTACAATCGCCAGCGGTTTATCAATATTTGAACCGGTCAGGCGGGCGAAAGCCGCCGAGGCTCGCCCGGACAGTTTGAAGTCAACCGTATGCTCCTGGAATTGACCTCGCCCCAGTTTAATGGATTCGAGATACTTGCCGAGAAATTGAACTTTTCTCTGCAGAAGATAAAGGAAATATACTTCCTGGGCATTCCTTAAATCCTTGCGTGTCGACCAGGCGAACTGATCCTCTTCCGGAATAACCCGTTGGACTTCCGGCATGGCCAGTATCTTTTCAAGTATTTTACGATCCCGAACCTGGACCGAATATCCCGGCCAAGGGGTATTGGTCCGATCCGCATACAGGAATGGTTCAAGGTACTGACTGAATGGTTTCTCCTCATCCATAAACATGGTTTCATCAATCTCGCCGGTACTGTCCTCGCCCAGAATACTTGCAAAAAAATCATCGTCGGCAGTCCCGGCGGTATCGATCGGAGTCACCTCGCCCGTTGTGGGTTCAGCCGAAGCGGTTTCGATTTTTTTCTCGCTTTTATTTTTTCCGCTTTCTTTTTCGGCTTTGCGAACCTCAGCCACCACAGAATCAATCTTATTTAGAATTATTTGAGCATTTTCAAAAGATTCCGTCAGCTTGAATTCCAGCTGGGCGGTTTGACCGATAATATCCTCGGCCCGTTCGGCATCGGTGTAACCAGGTAGATCGACAATGATACGATCATTACCCTGCTTCTGGATAACCGGTTCGGTTACGCCGGTAAAATCGATTCGGTTTCGGATGACCTGGATGGCTCGTTCTACCGCACCCTCGCGAGCGGTTCGGTCCAGTTTTTCCATCTGGACCTGAAGAACGACATGGATGCCACCCTGAAGGTCAAGACCCAGCCGCATGGCTTTGCGTTCCAGTTCGTTGATAGAGCCGGGTTTCTGATCCTCCATTTTCTGACGATCGGAATCGCTCAATGTCCACAATTTGAGCGTGTTCCAGAAGCCGATGAAGGCCAGAACAATTAAGATTCCTGTTATGGCAAAACGCCAGGTTTGACTTCTCATACAGCATAATCCTTAAGCTTTATGGTTATTGAATTGATCTCGTTTAAAAGGATAATGAAAAAGAAGGCAGAAAGAAGATCTTAGCTGGTGCCGGAGGGTTTGGCACCCACTAATGTAAATTCCAGAGCTTTTTCCGGAGAGATCGAAGCCTTGGTTGAAAGACCCGAATAGCGAGTTAAGTCGTTTATTTGTAGTGACTTATATTCTATGACGCGGCAGTGCGGGCGAACCGTTTCCAGAGTTTGACCGTTCACCAGAGCCGGCATGGACAGGGTTATCGAACGCTCGGTATCCCGATGCTCATTGGTTGCCATCGAACCGGAGCCAAGCGGTATTAGAATCTCGGAAAGCGAAGTTCCGCCGGAAACTCGTTCCTGATTAAAAACCCCGACTGTAATCATTATCGAGCCAAAAAAGATTAAAGCCGCCAGGCAGGCGGTCATAATCAGGCTTCGAACGGCATCACCGATATTTGTTTTCTGACCCTTTTCCATAAATTTTGATCCCAATATATCGGAAATCGAGTTATTGTCAATCCAAATCTGGCCTCGGGGCCTGATTTAATAGATCGGAAAAGACAAACTAAGAGCTTAACCAGTTTAAACTTATGTGCCGGACTACAATTCCTTCCGGACTCAGTCTGTATAATTTTCCAACAGGCAAGTCATTACCGGCGAATATTACTCCCGATCCCGAAACGGGATAAGGCGGGGATAATCTGTCAATACTCCCCGCGGTTGGGAACGATACAGATAAACTCGAAATCGCGGTCATAGGGATTTTCGAATTGATGCAGTGACTTGGGCGGGACCAGGGCGAAGTCTTTCTCGGCTACTTCATGCACCCGGCCGTCGATAGTCAGCCGTCCTTTTCCGGCCATAATATAATTGACATGCTCCCAGTCATGCTTATGTTTAGGGGTGTGACCGCCCGGCGCGATTTTGAAAACCCGAAGGGTGTAATTTTCCCAGCCCTCGTTTTTCCCGATTGGAATTCTTTTGGTCACGCCGATGACATCAGCCATTGTCACGTTCTTTTCATCAATTTCGTTGTATTTTCTAACCGGCATTTCTATTGACCTCCGCTTTTTTTATTTGGGATAATATACTCCTTCGGAAGTCAATTACGCAAAAAAAAGGACAGCCATTTTGGCTGTCCTTTGAATTCATTAGAATAATTGTCATTTCAGAAGAAGCATCTTCCGGCATTGGCTCTGTCTGTCTGCACTGAGGCGATAAAAATACAGACCGCTGGCCACCGTCCGGCGGCTGTCATCGCATCCATCCCACTCGACCCGATATACCCCGGCCGGTTTTTCTTCATTAATTAAAGTGCGAACCCTCCGTCCGAGGATATTATAAATATCCAGGCGTACCTGCGCCTGACGCGGCAGACTGAAGTCTATCCGGGTGCCGGCATTGAATGGATTGGGATGGTTCTGTTCAAGAGTGAAAGATTCCGGAAGCGGATTGTCGGTTTCATCATCGGTTCCCGTCGGATTGTTTTGAATCATATAATCAACCAATTGCCGGGCGGCCATATGATTCATGTACCATAGGTGATAACCGAACAGGTAAGTTACCCCCCCGGCAGTCTCAGTCATCAACCCAACCGGAAGATTCTCGTTCAATGATGTGGATGGGTACCGGGAACGATAAGTCTGTTTCTGGCAACCCTTGCCATTAAGAGCAAAAGCGGCCACCGAGGGGGCGGTGTTGGCCGGCCAGTAGTTGGTCAGAGTACTGTGGAATGGGTATCTCAGGGTATCATAATAAAGGGTCGGGGCGATGCCATCGGATGATTCAGCCTTGATAAAACCAAACAGAGTATCGATGAAGGGTGGAGTGGTATTGATTATGAAATATCCCAGACCGGGATAATACACCGAATCGATGCCAAAGAACTCACCGACAAATGCATTATTGATCGGGTACCAGGCCGGAGTGGTTGCATTATATGAAAATCCCAAAAAGCTCGACAATGCACCGAAATAGCAGAAAGTCCCGCCCGAAAGGATATATCGTGTCAGGCCTCGCGTGACCTCTTCATATCCGCCGCCATGTTCGGAATCACCCAGGCCGTCATCCATAATAACCAGTTTGTATGGCATAAAATCATGCCAGTCGACACAATTTTCCTTAACCTGAAGCGTGCAGACAGAAAACGAGGTGCTGTCGGCATAATCATAGATATCATAATCATAGCCGGCCAGCACGGAGTCGTAAAAGGCGGTCAATGTATCATAATAAACGCGGTCGATGCCATAACTGCTGCGTTGCAGAATAACCAGGATATCCCTGGTTCGTGGGGCAATCTTGTAAACCGTAATTTCATCGGAAAAATACGATTCGAATCCAAGCGGATCCACGGCGGTAATGACATATACATTGCCATCTTCGAAAACTGCATCATTAAATATTGTGTTGTCCCCATCCACTTGTGCATACAAGTCCATGGCGTAATAATAGTAATAGCCGCTTCCGACCAGAGTGGAATCGCGGGTCTCGAAACTCGCCCGGTTTTCACCCTGATCGTAAAACGGAAGAAAACGATCCCCGGCCGAAGCCTCATCGGCGAATTTGTAAATATTATAATGATCGATATTCCCGCCTTCCGGTGCCGACCAGCTGATAGTAACCGGGTCATCCTCGGCGGCGAAGAAAAATTCGGCGGTTGGAACCGGGATCATAGTCGGATCAAAAACATGCGCAATAACCGGGTCGCCGAGATTGCCGATAGCCCGGCCGGATATATTGGCCACATTGGCATAGTAGATTTTATCGGGATCAAGATCGGTAAAGGTAAATTCCGTCTGTAAGCCTGCATTCGCATAAAACTGGTACGCCTCCGGTCTCAGCCACGGTGGTATGGTCCCGGGATGAGGAATCGAATCCAGAGGTAATTCCGCCAGCATGATCTGATACCCGGTCACTTCCGGGAAAACCCACGGGTCCCATTCCACTTTGATTGAACCAGTATCCCGCTCTGTTATCCGAAGACCGATTACCGGATTTTCGGGATTCAGTAACAATCCGGCCAGATATTCCGAATAGGCGGCATTGGCGCGAACATCATTGAAATCAAGATTGGATAAGTAAATAGACGGATTGTGGGGGGAAAAGAAATGCTCGAAATTGACCGGATCGGTATGGACCGAATCTCCGGTAAACATGGCGTAGAGAATACGGGCGCTTTGTCCCGGTTCCAAATTAAAAGTTCCCAAAGACAGCAGAAACCTGGTATCGTAACCATTTGCGAAATCGAGAGCGAGGATTGAAGGCGGCAGCCATCCCGCAACGCTATCATCCAGAGCAGATTCGATTTGATCATAATCCCATTCGTTGTGGCTCAGAATATAATATTTATTGGCATCCCCCTCAGGCGTGCCCAGAAAACCGCCGAAATCGCGAAAGGGATCTTCCTCCGTGCCCGCAAGACGAGGGCCAAAATCGTAATCAGCATAACCGTTGGAAATCCACCAGTTATAGTTAGTGACGGATATGTCAAATGATGTCTCCAGGTATTTGAAGGCAATCGCTTGAACCGGGGAATTGATGTCGAACTCTTCCTGGTCATTGGGATCGCCGTCATTATCGATTATATAGGCAATCTGCTCATCGGATAGCGAACCGGTAACGTCATCGCTGAAACCCAAAGAAGTATTTTCCATGCTATAAACATCGCCATCAATATAACAGCCCAGATACGCATCCTCAATATAGTCCGAACCGATATTGGTTAAAACCAGATCATAGATGATGGTCTCGTTATATGGAGCGGTGTGCCAGGCATGAGACCGGTTGACTATTTTCAGGTTCATCGGCTGGTGCGGTCTTCCTGAATAAGGATCGTAGCCAACATACTGCGGTGATGTAACCGTATCGTAGTATTCGGCTCTCATGGCAAAATCGGAGATATCTTCGAAGGGGGTTATTGATGGTTGCGGCGGATTTCCGGGCCACATTTCCAGAATATATTGCCAGCCGTCCGCCCCGACCGAAACCAGAGTGTCCCCACCGACAATTCCTCCGACCCATAGAGCCCCGGCAAAAAGATACTCAATATTACTGCCGGGGGGTGATTCAAAGGAGACCAGGGGCCAGTCGGGAAAAGTGGTGGGACTGCCAGGGAAAAAATTATGGCCGAAATGGCCATAACAATCAAAAGAGGCATTGATCCGACCTGTTTGCTGAACCCCAAAATCCACCGGCCAGCCGATAATTGGCGCCAGATCGTATTCTGAAGTTGATGAGATTTCATAGGTTTGCCCGCTCCCGGTCGAATTAAAATCATCATATTTATCCCGGGGATGCGCCGTTTCGGCCGTTGTAAATAGGAGAAAAGCCAAACAAGCCAGAGAAGTGAGCCACTTATACATAAGATCCTCCCATAGTTTATATCATTATTAAGACGAGAAACCGGGCAAAACAAAAAAAAGATTTTTTAATACTTTTGTTACCAATATAAATTAATTCATCCTCTAATATTGTCAACGGGTAAGTCCTTATTGATACATTGTTTTATTTGCAAAGCAAAATGTATTTCATAAGTTGTTGAAATGGATCAGGCTGTAATTATTGAAAAGATAAAGAAAAAGGGACCAAACCACTTGATGTTTTTATCTTCCGGCGAGAATTTGCCGATTCCCCGGGAAATTATTGATAAATACTCACTGACCGCGGGAGTTTCGCTTCCGGAAGAAAAATATCACCGGATCAAACATGAGGCCGATCTGATGCGGGCCGAAAATTACCTGCTTTATCTTCTTTCGCGGCGTTCCTATACCTATGGACACCTGGCCCTGAAACTGGCCGAGAAAGGTTTTGAAAAAATCCTGATCAATGGTTTGCTGAATGATTTCACGAGGCGGGGTTTGATCGATGACCGGGCCTATGCCCGCCAGATGACCGAATCCATCTTGCGCCGCAAACCGGCCGGTCGGAATTTTATCATTGCCCGGTTGCGGGCCGGTTATATTCCCCGCCAGATTGCCGAGGCGGTCGTCGATGAAATTCTCGAAGATGTTGATGAATACGAAATTGCGGTAAAATTGATGCGTTTAAGGAAAGCCTATTTTTCCAAATTTGACCTTGAAACCGCCCGGCGGAAAGCGTATAATTATCTGTCTCGCCGGTCAATAGGATACCGTGCGGCCCAAATGGCTTTTGAGAAAATCATGAAGGAGGATGACTGAGATTAAGACTTCCGAAATAAGACAATCGTTTATCGACTACTTTAAGAGCCGCGATCACAAGCTCTACCGCTCCTCGCCGGTTATTCCGTTCGATGATCGGACCTTGATGTTTGCCAATGCCGGCATGAATCAGTTTAAGGATATTTTTACCGGGCGGAAAACTCCGGAATACCCAAGAGCCGTATCGGTTCAGAAATGTATGCGGGCCGGGGGAAAGCACAATGATCTCGAGAATGTCGGCCGGACCGGCCGGCATCATACTTTCTTCGAAATGCTGGGTAATTTCTCCTTTGGCGATTATTTCAAAGAGGAGGCGATTTTTTATGGCTGGGAATGGGTGACCAAATATCTTCGGCTCCCGGCCGATCGTCTTTATGCCACGGTCTATAATGATGATGATGAGGCCTTTCAACTCTGGGGAAAAATCGCTCCGGAATTGAAAAACGGCCGAATTCTGCGTTTCGATAAAAAAGAAAATTACTGGTCGATGGGTGATGTCGGCCCCAACGGGCCCTGTAGCGAGATACATTTCGACCGCGGTGAAAAATTCGGCACCGGACCTGAGGTTACAGTCAATGGCGAGGGTGACCGCTTTGTCGAAATCTGGAACCTGGTTTTCATGCAGTACAACACCGGTCCCGACGGTGTCACCGAACCGCTTCCCAAACCATCGGTCGATACCGGCGCCGGTCTTGAACGGATTGCCTGCATCATGCAGAATGCCGATTCCAACTATGAAACCGATATTTTCCTTACCCTGATCGAAAGTATATCGGAGATAACCGGCCGGAAATATCACTCGGACAACCGCGGTGTTTCGCATCGGGTAATCGCCGATCATATCCGGGCCCTGACATTCTGTATTGCCGATGGCGGCGGGCTTTCCAGCGAAAAACAGGGATATGTTCTCCGGCGGATTCTTCGCCGGGCGGCGCGTCATGGCCGGAAACTGGGTATGAATGAACCGTTTATTTATAAAATTGTTCCGACCCTGACTAAGACTATGGGCGATGTCTATCCCGAAATAAGTGAAAAACGAACCCATATCGAAAATGTTATCCGCTCGGAAGAGGAATCGTTCGGGCGGACGCTTGATACCGGCCTGGAGTTGTTCGACGCGCTTGCTGAAAGACTCAAACGCTCAGGTCAGACCGTCGTGTCGGGCGAGGAAGTCTTTCGACTCTATGATACTTACGGTTTCCCGGTGGATCTGACCAATGTCATGGCCGAGGAGAAAAACCTGACCCTCGACATGGCCGGATACGAAAAGAAGATGCAGAAGCAACAGGAGCAGTCACGAACTTCATCGCAGTTCGCCGGCGGGCAAAAAGAACAATTCCAGTTAATGCTGACCGAGATGCTGGGCCAGTTGCCGCAGGAACAACTGAAAACGGAATTTGTCCGTGAAAAATTCGAAATTACCTCCCCGGTGGCCGAGGTTTTCGAACTCACCGATGGTCAGGATCGGCTTCTGGCGGTAATCCCGCAGAAAACGCCTTTTTATGTCGAAGCCGGGGGACAAACTGGAGATCAGGGCTATATCTCATGCGATCTGTTCAAAATTAAAGCGGAACATCTTTTCAAAATCAACGAAGCTATCGTGCATCTCGGGCATATCGTGGAGAAAAACTACGAAGACCTTAAAGATGTTGGCGAATTTGACGTTAAATTGTCCCTGTTCAAAGAGCGCCGAATGGATATCATGCGAAACCATACCGCCACCCATCTGCTCCATGCCGCTCTCAGGAAAGTCCTGGGGGAACATGTGCGTCAGTCTGGTTCGTATGTCGGCCCGGATAAACTGCGTTTCGATTTCTCCCATTTCCAGCCGCTGACATCGGCGGAACTCAAGGCGGTGGAGATGATCGTCAATGGTAAAATCCTCTCCGGGACGCCGGTAGCAACGGTCGAGGACGATCTCGAGAAGGCCCGCCATTCGGGCGCCATGGCCATTTTCGGGGAAAAATACGGTGACCGGGTCCGGGTGGTGTCGGTCGATGATTTCTCTAAGGAATTATGCGGTGGAACGCATGTCGATAATGTTTCGCAAATCGGGACCTTTATTATAACTCTCGAAACGGCCGTGGCCTCGGGTATCAGGAGAATCGAGGCGGTCACCGGGCATGAGGCTATGCTTTATATCTCGCGACTGAAAGATGCTGTCGATCAGATCAGCCATATCACCAATCAGCCGCTCGAAAGTCTGGCCGAGGCGGTAACTGAAACTTATGAAAAATTACTCCAGCTTCAGAAGGAAAACAAAAAGCTCAAATCCGAAAAATTCACCGGCGGAGCCCTGTCGGTTGGAAAAGAAATTAAAGTCGACGGGGTTTCGGTGAGGTTTCATGATTTCGGCGAGGTGGCGTCTGAAGAAATGGCCGGATGGATAGACGGCGGTAAAAGCGAGAATTACCCTTTGATCTGTATCGCTATCGGGAATATTAATGGGAAAAGGACCTTCATGTCATCGGCCAGCGGCCAGGCGTCTATTCATGTTGGCAAGCTGTCGCAGGGTATTCTGGCCGAGCTGGGCGGCAGGGGAGGAGGTAAACCCACTTTCGCCCAGGGCAGTCTGCCCGATACTATCGATCCCGATGAAGTCCTGAAGACAGTGGAATCGAAATTAAAGGAATTTATGGATAAAGGGCATTGATGCAGGTTTTTAAAACCCTGATGGAAGTAAAAGAAAACCGGGGCGGCGGGTTCCTGTTGCTTCTGGACCCCGACCGGTCTTCCGCCAAAAGTCTTCTCCTGCTGGCCGAGAAAGCGGCGGAATATCATGTTGATGCTCTCCTGGTCGGCAGTAGTTTTATTATCCAGACCGGATTTCATGATATGGTTCGCCAGATAAAAAATCGGGCCTCGGTTCCGGTTATAATATTCCCCGGTTCGCACAGCCAGATTTCACCCTATGCCGATGCCGTCTTGTTTACTTCGTTAATCTCCGGCCGCAATCCGCTTTACCTGATCGAGGAGCAGGTGCGCGGTGCTCCCCTGATGAAGGAGTATGGATTGGAACCGATACCGACCGGTTACATGTTGATTGATTCGGGGCGGGCCACTTCGGTGCAATATGTTTCCGGCACCTACCCGATTCCAGCCGATAAACCCGATATCGCCTGTGCCCATGCCCTGGCGGCCCAATACCTGGGGATGAAAATGGTTTTTATGGAAGCCGGTTCCGGGGCAAAGGAATCGGTTCCCGAGGAGATGATTGCCGCCGTTACCGGGTATATTGATTTGCCGGTGATGGTCGGAGGAGGGCTTCGACAACCGGAGGAAATCGAGCGCCGAATTCAGGCCGGGGCCTCGTTTGTGGTGGTTGGCAATCATTTTGAAGCACATGACAATTTGTCGGCGTTACTGGAATTCACCTCGGCCGCGCATCCGACCGAACAGGTTCATATATGAATAGCGAGCAAAGAATAGAATTGATCAATAAGGCCGTTAAAGAATCAGCGGCACTTCGCCTGGCGGTCGGTGAGGCTCTGGCCGAACCGTTAATTGAACTGGCTAATGTCATCAGCGGGGTGCTTGGTTCCGGGGGAAAATTACTGATATGCGGCAATGGCGGTTCCGCGGCCGACAGTTCGCATATGGCGGCCGAAATGATTGTCCGTTTGACCGCCGACCGCAACCGGCAATCCCTGCCGGCCATCGCCCTCAACGCCGATACGGCCGTTATGACCGCGGCGGGAAATGACTTTGGATATGACCAGGTGTTCGCCCGACAGGTTCAGGGACTGGGTAACCGGGGGGATATGTTATTTCTTATATCTACCTCCGGCAATTCGGTCAACCTGGTCAAAGCCGCCGAGGCCGCGCGGGAGAAAAAAATGATTGTGGCGGCTCTTCTGGGAGGGGATGGCGGCAAAGTGGCGCATCTGGCGGATAAAAAATTGGTTATCCCTCACAGTTCAACTCAGAGAATTCAGGAAGAGCAAATATTTCTTATACATCTTCTGGTGGAATTAACAGAGAGCGATTTATTCGGATGAATGGCCGCCTTTCCGCAATCTCGATCAGAATCGGAACATACAGCCTGTTCGGGTATTTCTTGGGATGTACTTTTAGCCACGCCCTGGGGCAGAATTTTCTCGCCCTGGCGTTGCTTTCAATAATCGTTGCCTATTTTTCCGGAGAATATCGTAAGACAGGAAATTTCAGGAATTATTTCTGGATCTTTGTCGGACTTTTTCTGGCCTGGTCAATAATATCATCGATTGTTGGCTCCACGCCCGGTCGTTCCCTTTTCATTCTTAAGGAAGAGTGGCTGTTTTTGATGATCCCGGCGGCGGCTTTGCTTTTATCCGATGAAAAGAAACTCAAAACCGGTCTTGTTCTTTTTGCCATATCCTTTTTAATGGTATCGGTTTATGCCGTCTGGCAGCACTTTTCCGGGATAGACCCGTACCATGGGACCACTCTTGCTAAAGCTTTCGATGGCGGGTTTCGAGTGACCGGCAATTTTTCTCACCGCCTGACCTTTGGCAATTTTTTCGCCACTGGTTCGATCCTTTGTCTGGCCTGTGCCCCCCGTCTTTCGGGCAGATTGTATCAGAGCCTATTCTATGGCGCTTTTGCGGTCTCGGCCACGGCCGTAGTTTTCACTTACAACCGAAGTTCCATTGCGGCATTGGTGTTTGGAATAGTCATGTTTTTTTTCCTGTCCGGCAGGAAATATATTAAAACCGCATTGATTCTGTTGGCCGCGATTATCCTGGTAGTTTTGATTCTGACCCCGGAAATCTACCGGCGTTACACTGATACCCTGCAGATGGAACTTGAAGGGACCCATCAACGTTCCCGCCAATCGACCTGGCGCACTGGAATAAGGATGTTTGCCGATAATCCCGTGTTTGGAGTTGGACCGGGTAATTACTATGATAACTCGGCAAAATATCGT
The DNA here is from genome assembly GCA_016933955.1 of Candidatus Zixiibacteriota bacterium. Classification (NCBI taxonomy): domain Bacteria; kingdom Pseudomonadati; phylum Candidatus Zixiibacteriota; species Candidatus Zixiibacteriota bacterium. The sequence continues at coordinate 8,622 of JAFGTT010000037.1, read as the reverse complement.
GATAAAACCTCAATCCGGCTAAATGGTCATGCCCATAATGATGTCATTAATATTGCGGCCTATGCCGGTCTTCCGACGGCGATTTTTTATTTGGGTTTCTGGGTGATGATAATTGTAAAAATGATAAGGCTGTTGAGGAAATTAAAGGAGAAGACCTTTATCCGGGCGGTGATAATCGGAACCTTGCTGGCCTCGTTAGTATTTTTTATCACTTCGTTTTCGGAATCGACTTTTGCCGATGAAGAAGTACGATTATTTTTAATGGCCATTTGGGGAATATTTTTCGCGGCTGAAAGAGTGGTTAAGGGGAGCCTGAAAACAGCCGAAAGTATAGAAAAAGCTTGACAAACCGGTAATTGTAATTATAATAGGACGCTGTTATTGAATTATGGCTAAGAAAGTTAAGAAAGACGAGAAGGAACGGTTCGAGTGGCCTTTCGGCCCGAAGAACTACATCGTGTTTGCTATCGGTATCCTGGTGATTATTGTCGGCTACATATCACTGGCCGCCGGTTCGATCACTCTGGCACCGATCCTGCTGGTTCTGGGCTATTGCGTTTTGATACCGATTTCGATCATAATCAGCGGGAAAAAGAAACTGCCTCCTGCCGAGAATGCTGAGGCCAAGAGCTAAGGGACCGGAGTTTATGAGGGCAGTTAGCTCAGTTGGTTAGAGCACCTGCCTTACACGCAGGGGGTCGCAAGTTCGAGTCTTGCACTGCCCAGTAAAAAGACCGGACTTTAAAAGACACGATTAAGCCATAAGGATGGCAAAGATATTAAAGGTGGGTTAAAAAAAGCGGGTTATTTGAGTTACAGATAGATATTACAGTTATTCGAGTCGGGGTTGTAGTTCAGTTTGGTTAGAACGCCTGCCTGTCACGCAGGAGGTCGCGAGTTCGAGTCTCGTCAACCCCGCTTTTTATCACTCTCAGCAAACTCTGGATGTTTTAGCAGGTATTCCAGAGGCTTTTCAGAATCTCCAAGCGGAAAAATAGATATCTTTAGGGTGTCTTCCCCCAAGACAACTTCTTGAACCATAAGCTGTAACAGGCGAGTCTGCTCCTCTGGAGTCAGTTCGTTGTAGATGGCCCGGAAATCCCGTAGCGTCTTTGTAAGCAATTCAGTGTCGATTTGGTAGTCTTTGAGCTGGCCAATCTCGAATTCCAGACGCTGAATCTGAGCTTCCAGTTGTTCTTTTCGCGTTTCCAGTTCTGGTAGACGGTCAGACATAGCTTTGGGCAGGTCGCCGTGCTTCTCCACGTACCGAATCATGTTGTCGATTGAGTCTTGAACCGGCTTCATTTCCTTTTTCAGAGCATTCAGCTCTTTGGTCTTGCTCTTGGCATTGGTCACCGAAGCCTTGTTAGCCTTGCGAACAGCTTCTTTAGCGACGGCCTCGTCTGTTCCGATCTCACACAGCTTATTAACGACCGCATCCTCAATCGCACGAGCACCAATCTTTCTGACTTTACATTCATCTTTTGAATACTTTGAGACTTTGGTGCAGCGGTAATAAAGATACTTGCCGCTCTTGGCTGGACTCGGTGTCATCATCGAGCCGCAATCACCGCATTTGAGGATACCCCTTAGCCGGAAGTTGTACTTATTCTGGGTCGGTCCGGTGCGGGTCTGTTTGTTTTTCTCCAGCATCTTCTGTACGTGGTTGAACCGGTTGACCGGAATAAGCGCCTTATGTTTGCCTTCAAAGCTCTGGCCGCCAAACGTCGTCTTTCCAATATAGAGCGGATTGGACAGAATGTAAGTAATCGTCCACTTGGAGAATTTGGTTTTCTTCTTGCTCTTTGTGCGGTAGCCCATCGCGTTAATCTCTTTGGCTACCGCTGCCGGCGATCCCAGCTTCACAAAAAGGTCAAAGATCTTCTTAACAACAGCCGCTTCTATCTTGTGCGGAATCAGCAGGCCCTTCCTATCCTTATGGCGTTCATATCCAAATGGAGATCTTCCACCGTGCCAGAGACCTTCTTCTGCCTGAGATAACATCTTCGCCCGCGTTCTCTCTCTGATCGTCTCAAGCTCAAACTCAGCGAAGCTCATTAGAATATTGATAAAGAACCGGCCATGAGCGGTCGTAGAGTTTAGTTCCTGTGTGGCGCAAACGAATTGACAATCATGCTCTTGCATTATTTCGTAGAGTGTCCAGAAGTCTTTGATATTCCTGGTCAGCCGATCCATCTTGGTCGTGACGACCACATCGACTTTGTTCTGCTTGATATGTTCGAGAAGCTCGCTTAGTCCGGGGCGATCAGTACTCCCGCCGGAGCTGAGGTCTTTTATCGTGGTCACATACTTCCAGCCGTTCGGCTCCTGGCTGGCGATGTAAGCTTTGCAAACCTTTTCCTGACTCTCAAGCGACGAGTACTCTGCGCGGCGGTGCTGGTCCTCCGTGGACAGCCTCGCATAAACGTAGCATCGTTTCTTTTCACCATTGACTGGACTCAAGACTGCTTCCCTCGCCCCGGTTTGACATTCTTGTCTATTAGCTGTTCTACCCAGTCCTGAATAGTCTGGTTTTCCTTCGCCACCTGAATTCGCAGTTGCTGGTGAAGCTCCTCACTCAGTCGAATGTGAATCATCTTCGGTTTCGTATGAGTCGTTTTTTCTCTCGGCATATCCATCCGCCTTGCTTAGAATGTTCAGTTATAAATATAGCTTGTATTTCCATGCTGCGCCAGTTATTTTGCGATCAATTGGGAGTCTTAGTATATGACCAAGAAAGCCGACCATCTTTTCATCAGTTACGCTGGCGAGGATTGGGTATTCGCTGAATGGCTCGCCCGAAAACTCGCGTCTGAAGGTTATGCCGTATGGTTTGACCGATTAAAGCTACTCGGGGGCGAATCATATCCAAAGGATATCGACTATGCGATAAAGAAGAGAACGTTCCGACTACTCGCCCTTCTTTCGCGAAGCTCTATTGACAAGCCCAATCCCAGGAAAGAACGCACCTTAGCCCTGAATATTGCGCGGGAAGAGGAAATAGACTTCCTGATCCCATTGAATGTGGACGGCCTGAGTGCTACTGAGCTTGACTGGATGACTAACGACCTGACGTTCATACCGTTCCATAGAAGTTGGCACCAAGGGCTACAGCAACTCCAGAAGAAGCTCAAGTCAATAGACGCACCAAAGACCCTTGAAGATGGACGACAACGCTCATTACAATCCTACGAGCCTAAGGTGAAGCTGAATGAAGGGGGCGAGCAACTCATATCGAACATCTGTCCCATTGTTTCCCTGCCTTCGCAAGTTTACAAGTACACACTTCGAAAGTCCCTAAGTCGACTTGATAAATCAGAACTTCAGTCACGCTGGGCTTATGTCTCAAGGGGATCGAGAGGAAGAGGACACAAAGAGCTTCTGGCATTTCAACTTCCACCCGTCGACTTCGACATGGCCCTCATTGCAAATAGAGACGTGCATTCACTCGATAAGGAGAAATTGGACGGTATGCCGACGAATCATATTATATCGGCACTACTCCACAAATCGATCAGAAATGAATTTCTCAGACTCGGTTGCAAGGAGATATCGGGTGCGCGAGTGCTGTATTTTCCCGCGGGAATACTGAAGCAGGACCGTATTGAATTTAGAAACTATACTGGACGAAACACATATGTATTCGCAACCGGAACAAGGAAGTATACACGTCAGGGCGAGGCAACTACTTACTATTATCACCTTTGTCCGGTGATTAAGATACGCCAGGATTTGAGCCAATCTTTCCTGCTCCAACTTGGAACCAGATTGCATATCGCTGACAGCCATGGCGATCCGCTTCCTCCTCGTTCAGCGTTGTCAAGACGCAAGCGCATAGCCAAATCTTGGTTTAATCATCAATGGCTTAGTAGGATTCTGGCTATACGTAGCTTCTTGGCACAGGGAAGCGACAACATTGTCATTGACGATCGTATGGGTGGCACACCAATTGTTGTTGGGCCTATTTTGCAGTCAGCAATTCCAGTAGGAATTGGCGAGCTTCCGGAGCAAGAAGAAGATTTGATTGATGTCACTGATCATGAGTTTGATGAAGACAAGGAAGACGCGGACGATGAAAGTTATGTCGATTGATTCCCTCTATCTGCCGGAGCCTGAATTGCAGTTCAGATATGGCCAAAACATGATCGATCCACATGCTGGACTCGAACTTCTTGGTCCCTTCGACGCTGATCTATCATCACACCCTTCGTCAATTCCATATGCAGTCATAGGTACTCCTCAAGGCATTTTGAACTTTCGGAAGTGGGCAGAAAGAATGCAACTAGCGGCTATATCCGTAGCCGATCCTGAAAGCGCATATCTCTGGCCTCCGTTTCCGGGATTTGAGTCCACTTATAACTGCTCATTTGAAGTTGATCCTGTGTGGACACTCAAGCTAGACCCAGGCAAAATCGATAGAGCAACACTATTCAATGATCCGGATAAAAGGGCTTATAGCGTTGCTAATCTGTATGTTGAAGGCCTTAAAACTGCCGAAAAGCGGGATGAATCTATAGCGTTGGCCATTTGTGTAGTACCGGATATTGTGTACGAGCGCTGCCGGTCCAAGTCGAAAATCACTGGAGGTGTAGGTTCCCGGCTGGCTAAGAGAGAACGAGCCATGAGGAAGCGAGGCCAGGTGCACATGTTCGACCAGTTCGATCCCGAGCAATATCAGTATTCGGTAGATTTTCGCCGCCAGCTTAAGGCCAGAGCAATGCAACACTCGATTCCAACACAGATTATCAGGGAATCAACCTTGAGATTGATTGATGCCGGGACACCAGATGAAAGAGGGTTAACGCATCTATCTGATAGAATGTGGAATCTATCCACAGCCATTTACTATAAGGCCGGAGGTAAGCCATGGCGTTTAGCATCGCCCAGACCAGGTGTGTGCTATGTCGGCGTGTCATTTAAGAAGACGGATCCGTCGATTGAAAATCGGACTGCTTGCTGTGCGGCGCAGATGTTCTTGGATTCAGGTGATGGTGTTGTTTTTATGGGAGAATCGGGTCCTTGGTATTCGCCGAAAACACGCCAATGTCATCTTACAAAGGATGCAGCCACGAAGTTGCTCACAGGCGTGCTAAACACCTATCGTCAGCTCGAAGGGAGGGACCTGGCAGAAGTATTCCTTCACTACCGTTCTACTATGGACGATGATGAGTATCAAGGCTACTTGTCGGCGTGTCCGAGCAATACGAAGCTCGTAGGCATTCGTGTTAGAACGGAGAGACATGGGTTGCAGCTTTTTAGGCAGGGTAAGATGCCAGTAGTTCGGGGAACACTGCTCAGAATAGGAGGCAGCGTTTGCTACCTTTGGGCATCTGGATATAAGCCCAATATAGGTACCTACGATGGTTGGGAAGTGCCTGCCCCGCTCCGAATCGATATCGAACATGGAGAAGCAGATATTGTTGAGGTAGCAAGAGACATTCTTGGTTTAACAAAACTCAATTACAATGCCTGTAAACTCGGGGATTCGGAACCAGTAACAATTGGCTTCTCTGATGCTGTCGGAGAAATACTCGTCTCTAACTTGCGCGTGGCAAATCCGAAACCAAACTTCAAATTCTATATATAGCTTTTCAGAGCTAATGGAGGCCGGATAAGTGGATTGGAAGTCATTTCAAGATTTTGCTGGCACGGTAATGGGTAATCACTTCAATACAGTCCTCAGTGAGCGGCAGCCCACCGGCTGTCCCAAGAAATGTGATTATGTTTCACCAAATGGCGAGATTGTAGGTGACGCGAAATATCTCACTTTGGTAGACGGACATCGACTCCCGCCAGCTAAATTCATGGAAATTGCGGGGCATGTATGGCTACTAGAGAAGACGCCAGGGGCAAAAACCCGGTTTCTTGTATTTGGCAATCAGCGACGAGTTTCGGAATGGTGGTTAGAGAAATATGGTGGTCTAAACACCCTTGTCCAATTCTATTTTTTGTGCGACGATGGAACCCTGGAGCAACTGGTCTAGATACTCGGAGTGTGCCTTTTGAAGTCGCCGTCGTCGACAAAAGCAGTTGGTCCCCGCTATAGCCATCCAGAAATACCAGGCAGGCCACCATTTTGAATGAGCTTCAAGTGACCAAGTATTCAGCCAACGTCAGCCAATAACTCTTCTTCTTGGTCATCATAATGATAGTCGGTCGGCATGCCCCGACTTACTTCGTATTGCCTGTGTCAAACATACTCTTGATTGGATCAGCCATCCAGGACTCTATCTGCGATTCGACGAGTGATCGATCTTCCCCGTATCGTATTCGTGATAGCTGAATAATGGCATCACGATGACTGTCTTGTCCAGTTGGTTCTGGCAGTGTCTGGGCACTGAAAGCTTCGGTTGTCTTACCCTCGATGGATAGCTTGACATAGGTGTCGTACGCGGAGAGTGACTGTAGATCCGAAGCTTTGAACGTTGGGAAATATTCCTTTTCGAGATATTCACCGTCCTCAGCGCCTATCCTAAACGCCATTATTGTCCCCACATTACCGAATACGGCTGATTTGAGCTTCAGCGGTAGTTGGGCCAGGTATTGGTGCGCCAAGACCAAATGGAGGCCAAATTTGCGCATTTCAGAGAGTGTGTGGGCAAAGTTATCCGAAGCAAAACTCTGGAATTCATCAATATATACAGTATATGGCTTTCGCTTGCTTTGTAGTGTATCTGACCGCGACATCGCGGTTAGAAATAGCTTAGAGACGATGAGAGAACCCAAAAGGCCGGTGTTGTCCTCTCCAAGCCGCCCTTTGGCCAGGTTTACGATCAAGATCCTGCGTGAATCCATTACCGAGCGGAAATCAACCTTGTTTTGGGCCTGTCCGAGGATGTTCCGCATCACCGGCACCGATAGGAACTGACCAACCTTGTTCTGGATTGGAGATATTGTCTCAGTCCGAAAAACCTTTGGATACAACTCATACTCCACCTGCCAGAAGGTGCGGACAACCGGGTCTTGCACCTTACTGAGCACAACCGCCCGGAATTCGGGATCGATTAGTAAACGAGGAATCGAGAGCAATGTGTGTCCATTACACTCGAGTAATACAAGAATCGTATTCCTTAGAATGTACTCAAGTCGAGGTCCCCAGGAATCAGACCAGATCTTCTTGAAAATGTCAACCAGATGAGAGGCGATCAAATGGCGTCCGGCAGACTTGTCGCCGTCAAGCAGGTTTATTCCCACCGGATATTCAGTGTCAGCCGGGTTGATGTAGATGACATCGGTCATTCGTCTCTGGGGGATATGATCTAACAACTGCTCCGCCAAGTCGCCGTGCGGGTCTATCAGGGCTACACCCTTACCACGCTGTATGTCCTGAACCAGCATGTTTAGCAAGAGCGTAGATTTGCCCATTCCAGTCTGTCCGACGACGTAAACATGCCGTTGTCGGTCATGATCCTTGATCCCAAACCGCTTCCGCTGATTGCGGTAGTTTGTCTCGCCCAAAATGGTAATACCCTGATCATTCATATCGCGACACCTTACCAGAGATTCTGTTTCTAGTCGATACCCAATTCGTTGCCGGCTCCGGCAATTGACGGTCTATACAGACCTGCTAAGGTCCAGATTGATCACACAAAAACAGTCCTTTTCACAATCACCCCAAACCTAAGGAGGACAGTATGTCTGGAAATGGCAGTCTGGTGAAGACGATTGAAATCAAGGATCGTCAGGGTCGAGTAATCGCGACCGAGGATGTTGTCACGTATGCGGGCTTGTTGAGTCTGGCTCACGACCAGGGTCTCAAGAAGATCGAGACCGCGCTGGTGCAACTTCCCGAGGAAGCAAACGGTCACACCGCCGTTTTCTTGGCCATTGTGGAAACCGAGAGCGGAATCTACAAGGGTCACGGCGATGCCAGCCCGGATAACGTCGCGTCGAGGATTATTCCTCACATCATTCGGATGGCGGAAACCCGCGCGAAAGCAAGGGCACTCCGCGATGCTGTCAATATCGGCGTTGTGTCGATTGAGGAACTGGCTCTGGAGGGAAATGGCCGACCTGTCAATGGTGGTTCAACTGAACCACAGTCAGGTCCGGGTAATAACAGGATTCCCGGTGTCAGGAGTAGATCAAGGCCACAGGCCGAGTCAGAGCAATCAAGCAGCTCTGATTCTCCTATGACCGATGCTCAGCGCCGGTACTTGTTCCGGCTCCTGGCCGAACGGCAGATCGAAGGCGATGACGCTCACAAATACCTGCTTGAGAAAGCCGGTGTCGAGTCGTTGGACCAGATCACCAAAAGCAAAGCGAGCATTCTGATTGACGAGATGGTCAACGCGGCCAAACCGGCCGAGGAGGTTCCGTTTTGAACACCAATCGGAACGGTCATCCGACAGATCATGTCTCAGTATCGCAGATCAACCTCTACCTGATGTGTCCGCTCAAATACCGCTACGTGTATGTGGACAAGCTGCCACGCCCATTCAAGCCAATTGAATTGGCGCTCGGCACCGCATTCCACGCGGCGGTTGAATGGTGGCACAAACGCAGGAAGAACGGTTCGTCTCCGAGTGCTGAGGATGTCGGAAGGATTCTGGCAGCCGACCTACGAGCGCAGGCTGAGGAGAAACTGCAGTACAAGAACGGCGAGTCACTCGATGATGTAAT
>JAFGTT010000036.1 GCA_016933955.1 Candidatus Zixiibacteriota bacterium | reverse complement strand
TTCGGCTCCGGCCAAAAAAGTCAGAAGCACGGCACCGGAGGCCGCGAGGAAACGAAGCCATTCAGAATTAGATCCCAGTAACTCAAACTTACCGTAATAGCCAGCGACCGCAGCCGCGACAACTCCCACACAGATTTCGACAAGGGCAATAGATACGCGAATGTGGTAGGCGATTATGGCAGAGATAACAGCCAACCCGAGCCACAGGGCCGCAATGGTGAAGATGTGTTCCATTATGGAGTCCTCCTTTCTCAAATCTCTTTCCGGACCGAGATTCGGGCATAAAAGAGCCCGCCTGGCAGCGGGTTACTTCTCAGACCTTCATGTCCTACCGCCACACAGGGTTGCGCGGTAGGAGTCATCAGCCCGGTCCGAGCGGTTTTTCAAGGGGGACTCCATCCCCAAAGTCTGCAGGATTATACGGCGAAGGCCATCAAATGTCAACGAAGATTTTATGGGTGTTACTTCTATGCTATTACTTTCCAACGTGTTCCGTTCGCGCTCGAGTATGTGGTTTCTATCCTGAACTCAAATTCCACAAAAGTTTGCTGAGAGTGATATTGGGGTCGCTTTTTATTTGAATAACAGCTGAAAAATAATCAAACATTAAAAAGTTGCGAAGATCGTTTAAGGGCCCCATTATGGTTATTGACCTGTAATGAATGCAATTATATTATATTCGATGAATTCTTCAAGATTGATGAGAGGTCGCTGTTTTTAAGATTAATTGACAGCAAGCGTCTGCAATAGAGAGTTCTTTAAGGAAATTCATCTCGGGGAAATGGAATCAGAAATAGGTCAAATGCTTGCTGAAAATAATCCCGGAAATTATGACGATTTCAGCTGCGCAATAATGGCATTTGGAACAGATGAAAATGATCTAATAGATATTATTTTTCAATTTGGCAAATGCGGCGTCTGTCGTATCTTTAAGAAAGAATAAAATTGGCCGTTTTGAGAGGACATTCGTATTTTCGACGTTTGATTCGACACCATGCCACATAAAAGCCGGTTGTTTTTTGGCTTTCTTGTCTAAACACTCTGCATATTCAAGCATATATTCTGGAATCAATTTGCGAACTCTGGCAAGTATCGCCCGCACTGAGTTCCTTGAGATATCCGTTATGAATGCAATATCCGCATATGAGAATTCCCCAATATACAAAAGCGACAATATTAGGCGGGACTGCGGTCTGAGACGGACAATAATATGCCTTACGAATTTCTCTGAGAATCCGTTCGCCAGTCGCTGTTCCAACTGCTCAATTACTGAGATACTGTTTCGCGGATTGCCCGCCTCGGGATCAGAAGTTACACTGATGTTCTCTGACAGATATTGGCCTGAATGATACCACTTTTGTCTTTCTTTTCCAAAACCAAGGAACTCTCTTGTGAGTACCTTGAATAGCCGTGTCTTATTGCTGACTAAATCATAAGTGTAAGACCACTTATCATAAGCACGTGCCATAGTATTCAATACCAGATCTTCAGCAATACTATCATGAATGGTTAGCCACAACGCAGTTCTTCTGAGTGCTTCAAGATGAGGAAATGTATCTTCCTCAAACGTCTTCCTTCGGTCTGTTTTCATACTGTTACCTGCTCAATCTACCTTCTTTGTAGGTATCGCATCAAGTCATGTGCACTTTTCTCGGATGCGATTCAAATTTTATGGCGCTTGCGGCTCCCGATTTTTAATACCGCCTATAACCCCGATCCCTGACCTGCGCCGTAGTCATACCCTCACGGTAATGAATACTTTTTGAAACCGCTTCGGCGGTCACATTTGTAATTCCAGCATTCACCATCGAATTATTGATTTTTCTTTTGCTAAACTCTTCTTCCCAACCTGATCGTTTTATTATTGTTGACATGAATTTGTCTCCTATTTGCCTATTCCTTTATTAGTCAAGCTCTGAAGGCCGACCACGCTACCGATGAAAACTTGGTTATTTCCCTGGTTGTAACTTAGCCTGGTACGCCAAGTTTTTAAGTGGTCCCGCTCTGGCGCCCGTATGCGGCGACAAAGCGGGTACCCCACCGCAACAGAGTCAATGTATGCTAACAGTCCTTGGAAGCTAGGCATATCAACAAAGTTCTCCGACAGGACCATAAGGTCCAGACTTTCACCATTACTCCGCGTCAACCTATTCGCCGACCACCATCTTGACACGGTCACCAGCCTTGAAGCCGGCATTTATCTCTGTCTGATTGATGATGGCCAAGTCCTCAAGTGACAGGGGCGAATTCGCCTGTGTCGCCAGTTGGCTCAAACTTGCCCCTCGATCAAGCGTGATAATCTTGAGATGCCTCGGCTGCATCCGAAGTATGCTCTCATCAGTCAAGCGCTGGAAACTTCCCAAAGAACTGACGATGATACTTTGGTACTTCGCCCAGACTTCCTCGGGGGCATAGCCGAGTAATTGGTACGTATATCCCTTATATGTGACAAACGTAGCTTTGCCGCGCAACACTCCCTGATCAGTCTGCGCCCGAAACTGCACTGAAGCAGTCTGCAAACCGTTGACATTGCCCGTCTCGATTCGCTCAGATTGTAGCCCCTGCTGTCCCAAGAATTGTTTGGCCGCGTCGTCACTGGAGGTTCCCTGCGCAATCGTGATTTGCACAATTGCATTCTGATCACTGCTCAGCCCAGCAACGGCCTCTTTCTGATTCACGGTCTGCCAATCGGAGGGGAATTCAAATTGAAACTCCATTTCGGGATGGTAGAAGCGGTTTTCGCGGAAGAACCCGTCGCGCGGATTTTGACCGAAAATCATGCCGTTGATACGATCTAGATAGCTGTTCTGATTCACCGATAGCTGACTCAGGTTCAACGAAAGCGTATCAATTTCTTTCTGGAAAGCCACGCTTCGGTTCCCGGGATCTGGATGCGTTGACAACCATTCAGGCGGACTTCCGCTATCACCTGTCTGACTGACGCGACTCAGCATATCAAAGACATGGATCATTTGCCGTGGGTCATTACCATCCCGCACCATATAGCGAAATCCGAGGCGATCCGCCTGGCTTTCATCGTCACGACTATACTTCAGATACAACAGCCCAAGTCCAGCATTGATATACTGGCCGTATCGCTGAAGTTTTGGTTCGATCATCATCCCTGCTGTCACGCCCAGCTGCGTCACCTGCTGCGAAGACATGCGATGCACTGAATGCTGTGCAGTGACATGGCCGATCTCGTGGCCGATCACCCCAGACAACTCCGCCTCGTTTTTTACATAGGTCATCAGCCCGCGCGTGACATAAATAAATCCCCCAGGAAGGGCGAAAGCGTTGACTACCGGGTCATCGACCACGCGAAAAGTCCAGGGGAGATTAGGGCGTTCAGAAGTTTTGGCAAGTGCCGCGCCCAGCTCTTGCACATAACGTTGCAAGGCTGTATCGGGGTAGAGCCCGAGGCTGGCAACAATCTGAGAATCCGCCTGCTGGCCCATTGCTATTTCCTGTGATTCGCTAATCAAATTGAGGTGCCTTTCGCCCGTAGCGAGATTAGCGGCACAGCCTGTTATACCTAAACATACCATCAGCGCAATCAGAGCGAACCAGGTAGAGGTCAAGGCAATAAAATGGTGAACCACTCCTGTCGATTGTATTCTTAAGATTTTCATAATCCTCCTAAGGCGTTACGGATAATATGACAATCCCTATATTATTATCCTCCTGTGCCACAACTTGCACACCTGTAATTATCGTGTCGGGATAGGCCGTATCAAGAGGCGCAATTGTGACATCATAGGTTCCTTCCGGAAGGGCAACAAGTTTGAACGATCCATTGGCCGCATCGCTCACCGTTGAAACGGTATCAACAGCATTAACCGTCGTAGTAATCATACTGCGAATCGAGGCGGGACTGATGATTCCGGAAATACTTCCTGAGACGACATTGGCCACAACCCTTATCACCGGATGAAGCCTATACTGACCGTTGTTTGTCGGTTTAATTGACCTGGCAGCATCGAAATCAAGAGTCAGCAAATAAAGTTTACCCTCCTCAATATCGAAGTTATGGTTCAGCTTAAGACCGGTGGCGCTGGATATATCCAGTGCATATGTCACGCCGTCGATAACGACATTGCTTCCCGATCCTATGCTGAGTCGAATCTGTGTGTATTTTCCGGCCGGCAGCATTTTATCGCCAAGGATACTATTAACGCCATTGGTTAATGTCAACAGGTCATAAACGGCAATTGTGTCGTTCACTGTCATCCAGCCGGATGACACATCTGAGTTGGCGCCATGGACCTCAACTTTTTTCACGACAATATTTACTTGATCAAAACCAGCGGGGGAATCAACTAATATTAGCCTAATCTGTCCCTGCCCTGAAGGTGATGTAGGTGAATTTGAGCAACCCGCTATCAAGATGAGGCAAATCAGAAACAGGTTCCGGAATAATTTCTTTATGATCATATTAGTAATCCTTTTATGTTTTTGTATATTGGCAAAACTCTTCAAGGAGTGCACTTATGCCGCTTTACCGCGGGTTTGCCAGCGCCGATCAAAGACTATCAGTATTACCCCGGCAAACACAGCCAGAGCCCCGGCGATCGGTGAAAATGGGATCTGTTTGGTTTCATTGACTTGGAGATGCATATCTCCCACGTTGATTGCATTTCTGCTGGAAGTGTAGGATATCCCTCCATAGATTAACCCAATCACTCCGAGTGCGATTAGAATTATACCGATTATGGTCATTATCTTCATAAATGCTCCTTGTTTGATAAAGGCCGCGTTATATTGCCCGTCGGCCGGAAATTAATCTGAAAATTACTGCAATAATGGCAATGACTATCAGAACGTGAACAAGACCACCCAGCGTATAGCCTGTTAACAGGCCAAGAGCCCATAGGATCAACATTATCATGGCAATTGTCCAAAGCATGGGAATCTCCTTTCTGTCTGATTTGGAAATGCTGCCGACCATGCATCATAGCGATAGGCAGCAGCGATCCAATTATTGTTTTTTTGATTTACGATTCAATATCTACTTCCCGAAAGTCCAACCAACCGTGGCTTTAAAATCGGGGGCGTCTCCAAGGCCAAGTTTGCCCTCAATAAAGAAATGCCCGGATTGGTTGCCTGCGGACCCCTTGCCGATACCAAACTGCAAATACGCGCCGAAATCCGATGAATTGTCTCCGTGCTCAAATGAGTAGAATAAAGGTCCAACGCCTCCGCCCAGATATGGCGTCCAGGCGCCCCAGTCTTCACGAAATCGGTAGTCCAGCTCAAACGATGGAGCAACCATTGTCAAGTCATCGCCAATTCCGATTTCCAAATTAGCCAACATCATCAAATTCGGAGCAAGATCACCGAAGTCAATGTGGCCGCCAAAATGTACCTGATCAGGGTTCATCGTAAGCCCCACTCGCGGTCCAATACCGTGGAATCCGGCAGAGCGTTGACCCGCAGTAGCCGTCAGGCCGCAAAGCAGGATGAATAGAAGTGAAGAAAAAATAATTTTAGACATTTGTAATCCTTTCGAATTGAAATTTTGAAATTAACCCAATTGGCTTTTTACTTCATGTTAGTACCTGTATCCGTTATTACAGTGCAATCTGCATTGCTTGACTCGAGTAAAATGTTATCTCACTGCCAACCCCATAGAAGATGTCCTGCTTGCCGGTTGCGGCAGCTAAACCTGTGCCGGCAGCGGCACCCGCAGCGGCGCCGATTTCGGTGCTGCCATCCTTATTAATTATCTTACCGATAATTCCGCCTACTATGGCTCCACCGCCAATCATGGCGACCTCTCTGTTGGTATGTGACCCTTTTGTTTCCGTTATCATAATTGTACCGACATCGATCCAGTGTTCATTGGCATCCTGGATGGCTGTTATGCTGAAGCTTAATTCAGCCGGAGTCTTGAGATGACCGGATTCTACCATATTGTTCAATATCCCTCTCGCCATGGTGCCGCTTGTAAACAGAGTTTGTCCATTCACAACGATGGCATCAATTAATTCAGCGCGGAAGGCTGAGCCGGTCACATGTACATCGGTGTCGATCGAATCGACGAGTCTAACTTTTATCGGAGTACTTGCGGGCATTGTAACAAAAGTAGCGGCCGCTTGAACTGCCGGTACTCCTGCTCCTTTATCGGCATCACCAGTGGCGCCACATGACATTAAGATGAGCGTCAGCGGTAAAATTAATAACAGACTAATATTTCTTAACATGCTTTTCACCTTTTTTTAGATACTTTTAATTGTTCAATTGTGTCATAATGATCGGTTTCTTTTAAATCAGCTCTATATCTCTTGATATAATGGTGCTTGAAACATGAGCAATCTAAAATATGGGTTCGATTACCAAATCAACTCGTCGGTTCTTTGCACGTCCTTCGGGCGTCTCATTGTTGGCAATAGGCAAAGTCTCGCCATAGCCAACGGCATCGATATCGCCTGAATTGACACTCGTCATATTGGCGAGCAGATAGTCGCGGATCGCGTCGGCCCGGTTTTGCGACAATTCAAGATTTGTGATATCACCGCCATAGGAATCAGTGTAACCCTGAATATGTAGGGCGTAATCAGGAAATATGTTGATCGCATCTCTTACGATAGTCAACAGGGCGAAGTTCTTTGGTTCAATCTCGGATTTCCCTGAAGCAAAGTTCAATCCTACCAGTCGAATCAGGATATCGTCACCATGCCGGAGAACGATTGCCTGTTCCGGCTGAAAACGTCTTTCGATATCGAGAAACATATCCCGTATCTTTGATCGCTGCTCAAGCTGGTCGGTCAAGGTGGTCCTTTCTTTGCCCGCGTCTCCCAACTGATCTTCCAGCTCGGTGATCCTGGCAGTCATTGTCAGCATATCCATATCCCGATCGGCCAGAGTTTGCTCGATAATAAGCGCGCTGTCTTGCAGAGATTTGGTTTGCGCGATAATCAGATTTGTCGGATTTGCAAAGCCTTCGTCAAACTCAACGGATAGATCCAAGTTGAGTGCTATCTGTCTTAAATAATCTTCAAAAGACAAATATAAATCCTCAAGTTTCTTGTCGTCCTTTTCTATTTGTCTAATCGTTTTATTCAAATAGAGAGCGTGCTTTGCCTCGTACTGTGCCCCCAAAGCCAGACCTCTGGGTTCATCGGTATCATAGCGGTCTTTGTTCAAGCTGGTTTCGGCCCGCGACATTAAATCCTTTGCCTTTTTCAAAGTCACGGGAGCCTTATCTTTAACATCGCTGTCTTCAGCCTTCGTTAGCAGACTGCGTGTGTTGTCCAGATAGTTGGTTTTAATGGCCACAAGCTCCGCCTGGCGATAAATGTCACCTGCCTCGGCAGCCTTTTTTTGTGCGTCGTTGACATCTCCTTCTTCCAACTTAATTGCGGCTTCCTTGAATTTCTTTTCTGCTTTTTGCCATAATTCACCGGCGTTTTTCTGCGATTCAGAACTTAGCGCATTTGTCCGCAAAGTTAGAACATTCTTGAAAGTTACATTGGCCATATCAACGGCATCTATTGATCTTCCAAAGTATTTCATCGATTCTTTGAGCTTCTCCTTGATACCTTTAATATCTTTACCTTTGTCGTAATCGGATGAAGCTTCAGAATACAGCTCCATAGCTTTCTTAGTACTTTTGGGCGCTAAAAGATCGGCTTGAACTTCATTTGAAACTGCAATTATACTATCAGCTTCATGAAACATGAGAGCCTTGACTTTCTCATCGCCGGCAAATGCCGAGCTGATCATAAGAATAGCCAGGACTGTCATTATTACCATTATTTTATTCATTTTTGGTATCCTTTTCCATTAAACATTTGTTTTATCAAGCTATTTAAGTTGTAATGATGTAATAAGGTTTTTTGTGCTCAAATAACTCTTCAGATCTTCCTTGATTAAATGCTATCTTCATCAGGTTGCATTACATTTAAAACACACTCCGTGGATAACTAAAACCTTTTCGCGGCCGATTTAAGGGCCACACTTACTGAATCCCATGCAGAAGAAATGCCTTCCTTCATATCTTCCCAGGCATCATCGCTGGATTCCTTGAGCTCATTTAGTTTTTCTTTTGCCATTTTGTGCTTCTCCTGCAACACTTCGATCTGTTTGTGATGCCAGGGTTCTTCGGCTTTGTCTGCTCTTGTTTTCAGTCTGTCGATCTCTGCGCTAAATTCGTCAAGCTGTGTCTGCAGTTTCTGTTCATATGCTTCTTTTTGGTTCATAATAAACCTTCCTATTTTTTGAATATCCAATATTTACGTCTGCTGTAAGCGAGTTCCGCTATGCCTTAATTGCAGATCGGAGATCGCTGTCAAGCTGCTCCAGCTTGGCCAGCACTGTCGCTGTTGTTTCAGAGTAAAGGTCTGCCTGTTTCTTGAGCTCTGAGTTCAGAAGTTTTCGTAATTCCGTGAAGCGCGAAGTTTCGGCATTGTCAGCAAGTTCTTGAGTCGCCTGCATCTCCCGCGAATGATGACGTTCCTTGAAGAATCCAGATGTCTTTGAATAGATAACGAACACGAGGAACAATACCGTGAACAGGACCAGCAATGCCAGCATCAGGAACCCGAGAGGCGCCTGAATAGTGGCAACCCCCAGTGAAATAGTTGTCGACATTGTGATTGCGCTCCAGTTGAGTGCTACAAAAGCGGCAATTGCAAATAAGACAATTACCATCAATAAAGTGCGAATTTTCATTTTAACCTCCAACGAGTTTTGCGGGACGCCAATTCGGAAACAGGCTCGCCGCCCGTCGTCCGGACGGCGTTATCCGCTTCAGTTCGGATCCCGCGGTTTTGGTGGCAAAGGCGCCTGAATTACAGACCGAGTTTTGTCTGGGCTTCGTGCAGTTTCATGCGCTGCTCGACAACCTTTTTCTGTTTCGATGCGACCTTCTCAGTTGCGCTTGCCAGCTCTTTTTGCAATTCCAGAAGATCTACTTCAAGTTCACTGAGAACCTGAGAGGCGGTATTCCTGGCCAGATCGCCCGTATTGGCGATCGATGGCCAATCATATTCGGATCGTTTCTGCTGCAGATCGCTTTCGCGCTGGAGGACTAGAATCATCATATCCGCGTGATCCTCCTCGGACTCTGCTAAATCCACTTCAGCCTCACGAAGATCTTTAAGACGCTTTAGCAGGTCGATTGCCTGTTTGTTGGCCTTCTCTTCGATCTTAAGAGATGTCTCCTCGGACTTGTGCTTGCCGCCTTTAGCGTTATCCTTGCGGTCTTTGATATCGTCGATCAACGATTCTCGGCTTTCGATAGCACCGGCGATCTGCTCAAGACGCTCGACGGCCTGCATATTGTGATTGATAGCGAGTTGTCGGGTGACCCTCGCGTTTTCGAGTTCAGTGACGATCTCTTGTGCGCTGCGCGTCGGCACAACGACCATATGCGGGTCGGCCGGCAACGGACGTTGGGGTCCCTGCGCGTATCCGACAATGGCCGAAAGTATAATCGCAAGCAAGACGGATAAAAAACCTATCGTCGTGAACACTCTTTCCCTATATCTCATTGGTCGTACCTCCTGTTGTCCCCACTGGACAACGTTCAGGGGCTTTTTTAATAGTATTAGTATTATTTGTATTGTCAGGTATAAGATAGCTGATTCAGGCAATGTGTCAATCGGCCGGAAGATTGAAAAGGGATCTAACCCAACAGAGCGAGGGGGATATCGCTCCTTTTATGGTTCTGAGCTGAAGCATTGTTGTTTTAAGCCGTTGTATCGGTGCGTATGGCCAGTTGCTGAATACTTGGACGAAGTAATCCCTGCTTTTCATCCAGTTCTCCGATTGCTGGAGCTGTCAGGACTGGCCGTTATGCCTACTGACGAACGACGGATTAGAGATCCCCGTCACCACCATTCCTTCGACGCAGAATCGCGGCGGTGTCACTCATGACTCATCCTGGAGTCCTTGCCCAGGTGGGGGTGGATCGGTTCTATACCTTCTTTGATCCAGTTGCCGCTCGAGGGTGCTCTCAATCAATCTGGTTAACTTTTCTGCAGCTCCATCGACGGCTTGATCTATGGTTGAAGCCCGGTGAGTTATAGCGATGGGTTGGCGTCCTTCAAGACGGGCTTCCAGCATACAACGCAAAGCGTCATGGCCGGTCTTTTTATTGCTGTTTTCATCGCTTAGGTGGATCTCCACTCGTGTGATGTGATCGCTGAATCGGCTCAAGGCACTTTCCACGACACTACTGAGTTCCGTGGCCAGTGCCTCATGAATTGTGATGTTGTGGCCGCTGCCTATTTGAATCTGCATGGTGTTCTCCTCTATTAGTTTTCAATTGCTCAATATCGGTAAATAACGGTCAGTCCTGTCCGCCAAAGTACAACCTTGGCCGGGATGACTTAATCTTGACCACCGCTCTGCCCGACCAGCACCAATATCATCCCCACCGAGCCCTCCGGCTTCGCTGGACCGAACTTATCGGTCGATGCAACCAGTAGGGCATGAACTGACCCGCGCGTATTTAAAATACTGCTGAAGCCTGCAGCTCATCCGTGCGTTTCGTTCCGATTTCGGAAGTGTTTCCCTTCCAGCCTGTCAACTCGATACCCAAACCGTGAATTTCCTGTGAACCATTGGAGTATAAGATTGAGTCGGTTGAGATTCTTGGGAGTGCACTCGGGCGACCGTTTCATGGCCTTTTGCGACAGATTAACGAAGATTTTTGATTCTTCCCGGCTGAACCGTTCAATCCACCGCGGCGAAATCAAGACACGCTTTCCGGCCCACCAGTTCCTGGCATCCACGACCAGATATCGAATCGACCAGGTCTCCTCGTCGATGATGAAGTCTTCGACGTGGCCAATCGCTCCATCCAACGCCTCGATGTAATGACCGATCACATCTTTCGAACTGCGCAGATTGCTATCCCAGGCCTTCTCACGGAGAACCATTTCTTTCCGTGCGTCCGGATCTCTTACGATGTAGGAGCTGTTGCCCCACGCGTATGAACCATACCTGTAATTTGACAAACCATAGAAACTATTGTACTGCGTTTCATACTGGCGAGAAACCGGTTGGTCGGTGTACAGCGATGGGCTTTCCTCGATCTGCTTCTTGGTCAAATGCACCGGAAGGACCCGCTCAGCATCATTAGGAGCAGTCAAAGCATATGGCGAAATGAGAACCTGTCTGCCGCTTAACCAACTTCCTGTATCAGCAACCAGGTAACGCACTGCCCAGAAGCGGTCATCAAAATAAAACTCAATGGCTTTACCAATGTCACCGTCTTGGGCACGGAGCTTGAACCCAATAAATTCTTTGGCTTGTCGTAACATTACAACCACCTCTTTTACTTTATGAAATTGCTGTTTCTGAATACTCAATGTTCATCATTATATTCACCATACTGGTTTTGTGCGGCTTGTAACCTGTATCAGCAGGTAAATATATAATGAAAAGATAACTGAATTAGCGGTTCCCGCAATCGGCCAAAGTATTGAAAAGAGATCTAGTCCCTGTGGCTGAGACTCTGCAGCTACTCTTGCGAGTCGGAGTTCTTAGCCTTCCTGACCATCCCCTCGGTAAGGGCAAAGGAGGCCAGTTCCAGCCGGGTGTGAAGAGCGAGTTTTTCTAGGATGTTATGGACATGACTCTTGACCGTATGAACGGCGATATGAAGTTCGTTGGCGATTTCTTTGTTACTCATTCCCCTTGCAATCAGATTTACAACGTCAAGTTCGCGGCGGGTCAATTTCACGGCCTTCATCAGTCGGTCGGCCTTTCCACTCTGGACCGCATACTCGACTATATGTGAAAAGAGAGAGTCAGTTAATTATGGCGGCAGCACCTTCTTCCCCTCGGCAACCGACCGTATCGTGTTCAGAAAATCGTCAATCGTGGCATCTTTGAGAATAAAACCGGACACTCCGGCCTGGACGAATTCAACGATTTCGCTCTGGGCCGGCATGAGATCCATCACGACAATCTGGGCACGCGTGAACTCTTTCTTGATGAGTCCGGCTATCCGCAGGCTATTCTGGCTCCTCAGACCCAGATCAAGCAGAACGACCTGGGGTTTAAGCTTCTTCGCCTTTTCCATGGCATCGCCATTGCCTGAACTCGATACTGCCCGAATATCCAGCTGCTCATTGAGCATGCCGGTTATACTCTCACGAAGAAGACGATTGTCTTCTATTAATAGAACTCGAATTTTAGACATTTCTCATTATACCACAATCTCGCTGACACGAATTATTCCATATAAAATAAATGACAGGCAAAAAGATGTCAAGCAAAAAACTATCGTCTCCTCTTCACGGAACAAGTTAGGATATATAGTGTTAGACGATTATTGAACGCCGGCAGCATGCCTCTTTTACTCTTGAATGAAAATAAACTCGGTCATTTCCACGATTCAAACGTAAGGTATATATAAGCAACGTTTCCAAGTTGGCTGTTTATCAAGCCTTGCTCTAGCAAATCAATACTTGCCAAATCGCTCATCTGGTGACAATAGCGCTATTATGCGCCAATAACGTCTCCTTAAGTCATTAGCGGTGCAATGCCCCATCGTTACGGTAGAAATGAGTGTCGTATGAACATCAATATCCATAACCTCTCACCGACAACCTCCCGTGAGGATCTCCTTGATTGCTTTGAAGAATATGGTGTAGTATTAGAAGTCAGTGTAGGCACGTACACAGTAGAAGGCAAATCCCGAGCCTTGGGGTTTGTAGAGATGCTTTCGGACGAGCAAGGACAGGCGGCTATCGACGGCTTGCAAGGCAAGGAGCTGGCCGGAAACTTGTTGGTGATTAATAAGGAGTAAGGGGAATGAAAGGAATGAACCAATCATGTGTCGGATGGCATACAAGGGTGAACCTAAACCTGGTCCAGTTCAGGACCTGGCGACTTGTCGAATATACTCCGAAACGACAATGAAAGGCAGGAAAATATGTTAATCGCAGCATGGATAACGATCGGACTTTTTACCGGCTTCATGGGCGGTGTGCTGGCCACTCACAAAATACAAGCGGTGCGAGTTAAGGCTCGCTCTTCACAATAGACACATAAATAGGAAAGGAACCCATGTTAAAAGACAAGAGAAGTAGCTTTGGTGTTCTTGCGCGGATCCGTGGTTTACCAGATTGCACTGACGAACTTCGATATCGCTTGCGTGAATTGGTCAATTTGATTCAAAGTCGATTTGGCTGTCTTTCGTGCGAGTTGATTGAGAATAGTCGTGATTCGACGGAATTCACCCTCCTGGAGGAGTGGTCGAACGAGAAAGCGCATTATGCCCAACTTAGAACCGAACCGATCCAGAAAGTAATGAAGGCGGTTCGCCAACTTATCTCAAGTGAACTGGACAATCGTAGACACGTCCTGCAGTCAAATTCAGTCAGATATGCCGCTAACAGCTATTGCCTGGCGGTTGGGTGACCTGCAACCAGTCCTGACGCCGGGGTAGGAGTTCGATTTCAAATCTCAGCAATGTGTCAACACACAAAAAAGTGAATCCATGTGGATATGTATGTTGGCAATCTGTCGCCCGGGACATCGGGGGGGAAAGCTTCACAAGGATTTCGAGATGTACGGCAAGGTGGACAAAATCACTATTGACGAACACTCACAGGATCAGGGTGCTTTTGGCTTCTGCTTCGTAGAGATGCCTTTCGATATCCGGGCGTTATGGGCGATCCAAAAATCAGACGGTAAGATATTTAACGGAAATTAGTCGATCATCAAGAAAAACGGCCTGAGTCTATGAACCTACAGAACCCGATTGCCTGCGAATTAATCGTTTGCGAACCCTATGTCATCACTTACTCTACGTCATGCGAGCTAGATCCAAAACCACTCCTTAGGGCGATTGACATCTGTGTCTGGAAGGACGTACTTGCAGATGTGAAGAACCAATCTGTACAACGGCAACGGGAGGTGGTATAGTGCACGGTGTAGTTCCGAATGAACGGTTCGTTAACATATTACGTTGAAAATGACACAAAAATAATTTGTACACGATCATGTGTCAGTAAATGAATCAAAATCACATTATAACCCTAAACAAGGAGTAATTATTATGATGGATATCAAGAAACGCTCAGAGAAACAGGAAGAGTTCGCGAGCAAGAAGATTGAGAAATCGATCAGGAGTGCAGGTGCCGACGAGAAAACGGCGCGAAGCATCTCCGAAGGCGTCAAGCACAGAGATGGTATGAAAACCTCGGAAGTGCGCAAACACGTTATCGAGAAACTCACGCACCATGACGCGAAACTCGGCAAGGCCTATGAAGATTATAGGAAGCCGGCTCCTGCCAAGAAGTAAGGTCTAGTTGGATCGATAGGCCTGAAGGGAAATGGACAACCCTTCAGGCCGACTCGATTCCAGCCGCTGCACATCGACACAACAAATGGACCGTTGAGGAGATCTTTACGATGAACAATACGAAGCACTCAAGGAATACCTGGTCGATAATCCTTGCAGGCGGAGAAGGTACCCGGATGCGCGCTTGGATTAAGGCTTCATTTGGCGTCTCAGAGCCCAAGCAATTCTGCGTTCTGCACGGCAAAAGGTCGATGTTCCAGTTGACTCTGGATAGGGCTCGACAAATCGCTCCCGATGGCAAAATAGTCGCGGTAACAATTCGCGATTTTGAACAGATATCGAAGAAACAGATTGAAAAACGCCATGTCGACCTATTGATACAACCTTCCAATCGGGGAACTTCCGGAGCCATCTACTTTGCTCTAAGCCATATTATGTCGCATGACCCCAGTGCCCGAGTGGCGATATTCCCCTCCGATCACTTTGTTGAGCCGGAAGCTACCTTCGTCACATCAATCCGAGGTGCTATCAATTTGAGCGCCTTGATCCCTGATAAACTGATGCTGATTGCAACATTACCCGACAGAGTGGAATCTGATTATGGTTACGTTTTACCTGGTGCTACTATTGCCACCTATGGTGGGAATCGGTTGAGCTCTGTGACAGGCTTCCGGGAAAAGCCATCCGCGGGGGAAATCGGTAGTATCCATAAGGCCGGCGGTCTTTGGAATACATATATAACTATAGGTACCGTGCAAGCCTTCTTCGACGTTGCAGCAATCTGCGTCCCAGAAATTCTGGATGGGTTTTATCATTACCAACCAACCATTGGGGGCTACCTAGAAAAGGAAGCCCAGGTATCCTTATATCAGAATATTTCGCCAGGCGACTTTTCCAAGGACGTTCTACAGAATGTACCGCATCGTCTGGCAATGTATCAACTCAACAACGTGCACTGGAGTGACTGGGGGCGACCGGAACGGGTTGACAGAAGCAGTGTCAAATTGAATGCCGACGATGAACCGATGTACCCACAATTGTGATGCTCACTTTGAAGCCATGACATAATATCATCTCGGTGGTCTAAGACTCAAGTTGTAATTAACCCTTTTAGAAGGATCAGATGAAAGAAAAAATTGGAACATCAGCCGGGAAGGTTTGGCGAATTCTTAAGAAGAACGACGAAGTGGCAATTTCGAAGTTGCCGAAGGTTTTGGGTGAAAGTGAATCTGTAACCTATCAGGCGCTTGGCTGGCTGGCGCGCGAGGGAAAGATAGAGTACCGCTCCGAAGGCCGCGCTACTTTCGTGTCGTTGATTAAGTGATTCGTTGTATTCATTATTCAATGAAAGATGCTGCAAATGAGTAATGGCTCGGAAATCTGACTCTAAATTTGGCAATAAGGCTTTAACAAGTTACTGGAGTCTCCGCGAAAGGTAAAGACGGAAAACACGGCCTTGCGGCCTGTTGCTACCGGGAGGCTTATCGCAGTGGCGATATTTAAAATTATCGCACCGACACAGTGTTTCACGCAGGTTCCGGCAGGACATGTTGGCGTGATTGACGTCTTTGGCGATGTTTGCATCCGATTTTAATGGTGACGACAACATTGATATCGCGATAACGCATGGAGATACTTCAGCGATTTCGATCCTGTTTAATAATGGGGACGGTTCTTTTCTTGGGCCCGTCATGTATCAATATAACAATCCGAATTGGGTCCCTTATTATAGCTGGAGCGCGGTGTCACTTTTTGCGGGAGATTTCGATGGTGATGAAGATAATGATCTGGCCATATGTCATCATGGAACCAACCAGGTTTCGATACTGACCAACGACAGCAGCGGGGTATCTTCCTTTAACTCACTAAAAACGGTCGGGGAATTTCCCTGGCATATCTATGGGGCTGATTTAGACGGCGACATGGATATAGAACTGGTCGCCGCCAACTGGCAATCGGATGATATTACCATTTTACACAATGTTACGGGTCCGTATGATTCCTATATTTGCGGTGATGCTGACGGCAGCGGATCGGTTAATATACTCGATGTAACATGCTTGATATCCTACCTGTATAAAAGCGGCGCCGCTCCGGTAGCTGAAGAGGCTGGTGATGCAAATGGAAATGGGGCCATAAATATATTGGATGCGACCTATCTCATTAACTACCTTTATAAAGGCGGACCGGAGCCTATATGCCCTTAAAGTGATCCAAAATATTTTTAGATAAAATTAGGGCCAATGATAAGTAGAACATTCATTGGCCTTTTTTATTTTGAAAAGCTGCGAAAATCGTCTAATTGCCCCCGCTTTTTATATCCTCTTAATTCACAGTCAGTTATAGACTTAAGAAATCGACCGACCTCACTCTCAGCAAACTTTCAGGCCAATCATATTTTCTTCTTGACAATGTTACCCAATCTGGGTACATTCTTACCCTAAATGGGTACGAAGTCAAAAGACATATCGGCAGTTCTTTTTCCGGGAACGAAACGTAAGATTCTGGCGCTGTTCTTTCTCAATCCGGATCAAGAGTACTATTTCTCTGAAGTTGTCCGTCTGACAGGTACTCGTCAGGGTGTAATTCAGCGAGAGTTAAAGAGCCTTGCTGATGCGGAAATCCTGAATACTGAGAAGCGTGGTCGGCAGAAATTCTATTCAGTGAATCGACGACATCCAATCTTTCCAGATTTACGCAATGTCATTTTCAAGACGTTCGGCGTCATAGGGAAAATCAAAGATGCGTTAGAACCGATAGGGAAGAAAATCGAAATTGCATTTGTATACGGGTCATTCGCCAGAGGACAAGAGGTTTCTGGCAGTGACCTTGATCTCTTTCTTA
Organism: Candidatus Zixiibacteriota bacterium; assembly: GCA_016933955.1. Taxonomy (NCBI): domain Bacteria; kingdom Pseudomonadati; phylum Candidatus Zixiibacteriota; species Candidatus Zixiibacteriota bacterium. The sequence continues at coordinate 218,974 of JAFGTT010000036.1, read as the reverse complement.
TTGGTAAAGTCCAGCTTGAAGAACTGGTTACAATTCTGTCCAATGTCGAGAATGCCATCGGACGTGAAATCAATCCCACTCTTTTCTCAAAAACAGAGTTCAAGAAGAAGTGGTCACAGAAGAACCATTTCATTAGATCAATAGCCAAAGCCGAGAAGGAATTCATAATCGGATCAGAGGATGAGCTTAGACGACTGGCTGAATAACCGTTGGCTTCACCGGCACGAGACCAGCGCTGAGGAAATCAAGGCGCTGTTGCATAGCGCCGAGGAAGATATCCGCAGTGCACAAATTGAAGGCATCGCGGCCGGATGGCGACTCAACATGGGTTACACTGCGGCATTGCGGTATGCCCGTGCCGCATTATATGCTTGTGGCTATCGTCCTGGGCGGGAGCGCGAACACGAACGAACCATTGATTCACTAACTTACACGGTGCCCTCGATTGAGACTGACACAATTAAGCTTCTGCACAAGATCAGGAAAATGCGTCATGTAGCCACCTATGATTCAGTCGATATGATTTCCGATGCCGAGGCGGAGGCAGCGATGAAGGTTGCTGTGGAACTTGGGCAGATAGTCCGGAAATGGCTCTCCAATGAATATCCGCAGCTCTTAAGCTGAGATCGATGATGACGTCTGACGACATTCCAGTTGTATTTACTCCGGATAATGAACCCTATTTGGGACGGAACTTGCTGTATCACTTCGACCTTATTATCGCTTCATTGATGGAGCAGAATGCCGATACCGCCCCACAAACTCACTTTAGCAAACTGACGGACGAGCAAAAAATGGCCTGTCAAGTCATTCCACAGGCGATCAGTATTGCGCTATCTATTCGCGAACTCATAAGACAAGGATATTTGTTCGGTGCACATGTGCTCAAGAGGGCTTTGATTGAGCGAGCGACCATATTGCTTTATCTACATTTGTGCCCGGATGAAATACAAATATGGAAGAATGGGTGGCATCAGAAGGAGGCACCGAGTCTCGCGAAAATGTTCGACGTTATTCAATCTAAACAGCAACGAGGCTCCATAGTTCGCGGAAAAGATCTGACGGCATCTATGAATTCTCTGTTGCACGCAAAACCGGACTCTGCCCCTTGGAACTTAATCTCACTCAATCAGAATCGAGTGGGTCATGCGGTTTCGAAAATATTGAACCGGCCTGACCTATGCGACGAATTATGTGCTGAGGTGATTCCGTGGATCGCTGTTGTACAGGGAATGATGGCGGCCTATTTCCCCGGAGAATCATCACACTGAGTCGTGCCTATCCGGATTCGCCCTGAAATGTGCGCCGCATAGTGAAAGGGGAATGATCGTGTTTTGGTTATCTCAGGATTGAACCAAATGATTATTCGGCTAACACAGAAGCTCGCTAAGAAGATCAAAGTCGTTCCCGCTCCTGCGCTGCCGCCGCACGACAATCCGCTGCTTGACTGGACCGCGAACCTGTTTATGGTATCGCGCTGGCAGTGTATCATCCTCACCAACTCAGCGAGCTTGTATTCTATTGTTTTTCCCGGCAAAGGTGTTCCCAATGGACAGGCTCTCATGGAGCGGGGCATGAAGGCTCTGGACGACTGTCTCACGCGCGATGGTATTCTCGGTCTTTATGAGTTCGAAATTGCCCCGTCAATAGGCTCGGTCGATTTCTGCAAGGCTAGAGACAAGAGCGTGCTGGCCTCGATGAACCAACTCGTTTTCGATGCGAAGTGGCAATTACTGGAAAGGAGCCATCCGCTCTCTCTTGTAAATCAGAGGCTCAATAGAACACCGATGTCGAAGCTGGGCTGGCGGTATGCTGTCGACGAACTTCTGGCTCTTGCCGACCGGTCGCGAGCGTAGTGCTGCTCGCTTATCGTATTATCTTCCAGCGTGTTCCATTTGCCGTCGAATACTCGATTCTCATGGGAAACTCGAATTCTACAAAAGTTTGGGGAGAGTGATATTGGGGCCGCTTTTTCCAAACCATTATCCATCAATACCTTACAAGCGCCACAAAGCCGACATCGCTCTCCCCATACTTTCTTATTTGCCGACAATATAGTAGTACCAGATATCTCAATTAAGGTTCATCCTTTAAACCGAATTCAGATAGCAAAACATGTGATAGAATTCACTTGCGGGAGGGAAGGCAAATTCAATAAATTAGTGTAGTTATATTTATAGCAAAGAGTCCGCTAATGGCGCAAGTGTACTCTTATTGCAAAGTATCTTAGCCTCGCCGGGCTCTCTTGCCATTGGGTGTGAAAAACTATTAGTAAAGAGGAGAATACCATGTTAAGAAGAACAATTAATGTTTTCCTTGGTTTCTTGACGGCATCAATACTGGCTTTGAACTCCACTTGCGATGGTACTGATAATGGGACCAACCCCGAACCTCCGACTGCGCCGGTACTGCTTACATGTGCTGTCACGTATATCACACAAACAACGGCCGAGTGTTGCGGTAATATCACTTCGGATGGCGGTTCCGCCGTAACTGCACGGGGTGTCTGCTGGAGCATAGATCCAACACCTACGATTGCTGACAGTAAGACCACTGATGGTTCGGGTGCGGGGGTTTTCAACAGTTTGTTAACGGGTTTGACCGCGAACACGCGCTATTATGTGCGAGCTTATGCGGTCAACAATGCCGGCACGGGATATGGAGATGAGGAATCATTCACTACGACAGCTCCTTCAAGTACAGTTACCGACATAGACGGGAATGTGTATGAGACGGTGACTATTGGCTCACAAGTGTGGATGGCTGAAAACCTCAAGGTCACTCATTATCGCAACGGCGACCCGATACCCAACGTGACCGACAGTGCCATTTGGTCAGGCTTAACTACCGGAGCCTATTGCAACTATGAAAACGACCAAGGCCATGTTGCTACGTATGGCAGATTGTATAACTGGTATGCTGTAGATGATGGTCGGAATATAGCTCCTGAAGGCTGGCATGTGCCCAGTGATGCGGAGTGGAAACAGCTGGAAATATATCTGGGGATGAGTCAATCGGAGGCCGATGCTACTGGCTTTCGCGGTACTACTGAAGGCGGGAAGCTAAAGGAGGCGGGCGGAACGCATTGGGCCAATCCCAATGCCGGAGCTACAAACGAAAGTGGTTTTTCCGGGTTGCCCGGCGGCGTCCGCTACGACTATGGATCATTATTCTACAATCTGGGTACCTACGCCGCCTTTTGGTCCTCTTCGGTGGGCAGCAGTGGCCGTGCGTGGGCTCGCTACCTGCATTGGTACCATTCGCAGGTCCAACGTTACGACTACTTCATGCACGATGGTTATTCAGTTCGTTGTGTCCGGGATTATTGACATGTCGGATTGGTAGCCTGTAGTTAGGAGAAAGCGATACGCATGTCAAGATATATTGACTTATATCTGCTTTTCAAAGTGCAGTCCTTACTGTGGATGTTTTGCCGCTCCAGTGGAAGACAGGCATTGCACTTAGTGATGGGGATCGAGCAGATGTTGAACCTGATCACGTCCCCTATTCGGTTGTTACTGAGTGGCCCAGCTGTCTATAAAGGTGTAGTCATATGCTTAGGTACTTGCTAACCTATAGATCTTCGGTAAAGGCAACCGGCTTGGTTTTGCTGGCTTTGGGCATTGGCGGTTCCGCCGTTTTGGTAGTTGTTCTTTGGGGAGAGGAGGCCGGTTTCCTGATGGCAATTGTGCCAGCCCTTATTGCCGTTGTAATTACTGCCAGCATCTGCGGAAACTTCTCGCACTCTTTGCACTGTGACGGCTGTAAATGGGTCGGGAGCCTTGCAGATCTTACACATAACGGAGGGATATGCCCTCTGTGCAAAGGTAGTAGGTTTACGTTCACCGTTCGAATTTCAGAAGAATCGAAAATCAGGTGGTTGACCAACGAAAGAATCACCACGTATGAATACTTTATTATACCCAACAAGACCTACGAGGAGTTGCTGAATGCTGAATCAATGATCTGGAAGTACCCACCAACCTACTGGTGGAAGTCCAAGACAAAAGGTGGGCGTGGCAACAATTGAATTGCTAATCGGAGGTGAAGCACTTTGCAGAATCGGATGATATGATGGAAGAGCATAGACTGACCCCGGAAATACTTGAGTCGCGCAAATTTTACGATACATTGCGTCACGAAGTAGTTCCCTGTATGACTCTGGTTGCAGTGTGTGATGAAGGCAGAGGCTATTATTGGGATGATTTTGTCGCTATCATGATTCTGGTTGGCGAAAATTTTGTGGCTCTGACCTATGGTGGAGATATGCCAACGGCCGATTGGTTACAGATGATTCGCAACTGCTATAAAACTCTGAATGATCCAACCCTGATGACCGAGATTTGCAAATCACTCTGTTATTTTGCATCGATTGAAATCGATACCGAAGAATACAAGCTACATGAGTATAGGGGCGGAGACTGGACCGGCATCTATTCAAAAGCTAAACGTAACGCATTGAAACGCCTTTATTATCTTATGCCTGATTCCTGGCCGCAGTCTTACAGGGAGACTATACAGAAGTTGAATCTAGGGCGCGGCGAAGATGATTATTATGCATCACGACATGAAAAGTTTGTCACCCGCCTGAACCATATGTTGTATAATACGAAGTTTCGCAATACGGCCGGCGCCTTTGATACCCGATATGGCAGGATACTTCCTCCGGAAAATGGACAATTATCGGTATATGAACTCCCGATCGAGACATATAATGTGGGCCACGTTGAACCAATCACCGATAATTCCTGTGCTATAAACCTCGAAGAGGCCAAGGAGTATATAAAGAACCTTCATTTTGATATTAAGGGAGAAAACAGGATTGTTTCACCCAGTGGCAGTGAAACAGTCTTCCCTCTTTATGGCCTTGCTGCGCTGGCTTTTCTGATAAAGTCATTGCCTGGTGTTGCTGAAGACGGCAAGGAATCGTTCGCGGAACTTCTTTCTTGCCTGCCTGAATGCAATTTCGATTTTGCGTCGCTTCGAGATATATACACATGCATTCAATTAGGCTCTGGTATAGTCCTTATTAAGCTGCTTTTTGAAGGTATGCTGGGCCTTGGAGGGGACTTGTTTCCAAGTCATGAGCTAAGGAGATCACTGTGGTACTTTGATCCTTATTTCCACGGCATTATGGTAACTGCTCTGGATGTTCAGCGGAATGTGATCTTGAAACTCATACAATCGGAATCAGGCAAATTGAGTAACTAATTGATAGTGTAACTACCACAAGATAAATAGGTGTCCTGATATTTATACCGAAGTGAATTGGTGGCAAATGGGCTTTTACATTTCTTCGAAAGCAGGTGAATGAAGAAGAGAATACTTTTTATCAGTGGTTCTCTTGGTCTCGGGCATGTCACTAGAGATATCGCCATCGCCAGGGAGATTCGATCGCTTCGCCGAGATGTAGATATTTTCTGGCTGGCCGCGCATCCCGCCAGTCTTTTTCTCAAGGAAAATGGAGAAACGCTTCTTCCCGAGGCATCGGATTATCTCGACGAAAATTTGATCGCTGAAGCGAGCTCTCGAGGCTCAAAGCTGAATCTGTTTCGCTATGGCAAAGCTTTTCGCCGTCAATGGCAGCACAATATTGACTTCATTGACCGTGTGACATCCCGGGATAATTATGATCTTATAATCGGCGATGAAACGTATGACCTGGTGACAGCCTTCAAAAAGCGCCCACACTTGAAAAGGTCACCCTTCGTAATGATTTATGATTTCGTCGGATTTGATGCTATGACACGCAATCCTCTAGAGCAACTAGGGATTTATATGATGAACCGAATGTGGGCATCGGGTTTTCCGGACAAACCTCCTGTTTATGATTTGGGGCTTTTTGTTGGTGAAGTAGAAGATGTACCTGATAAGCGCTTCGGCTTTATGCTACCCAATCGGCGCGCTTTTGCAAAGACGCGATACAGGTTTGTTGGGTATATCCTGCCATTTCAACCGAAGGATTACTTCGATGGCGGAGAGATACGTTCTCGGTTAGGATATGGCAAGGAGAAACTGATCATCTGTGCCATTGGCGGGACATCAATTGGGCGGGAGCTTCTTGAGCTATGCGGGAGATCCTATCCATTTATCAGGGAGAAGATTCCTGATGCTCGGATGATACTCATAACTGGCCCGCGCTTGTCCGGCAATTCAATCCATGCTCCGGAGGGTGTTGAAGTAAGGGAGTATGTGCCATCGCTCTATCAGCATTTAGCTGCCTGCGATCTGGCGATTGTGCAAGCCGGAGGAACGACCACCCTGGAATTAACAGCACTAAGGAAGCCGTTCCTATATTTTCCGATCGAAGGTCATTGCGAGCAGGAGAAATACGTCTCAGGGCGGCTTGCTCGGCATCGGGCCGGTGTAGGGATGAAACTGTCGGAAACCAACCCTCAAATACTCTCAGAGAAGGTGGTTTACAACATTGGCAAAGAGGTAGACTACGTTTCAATTCCCACCGACGGAGCCCAAAAGGCGGCGCGGTATATCGCTCAATTATTCTGATAGTAGTTTATTGTCTTCCAACGAGTTCCATTCACGCTGGAGTAGCTGAAATGCACTCGGAATATGAACTCGACAAAAGTTTGGGGAGAGTGAGGTCGGGGCCGCCATAGACTTTGAAAGGCCTCGGTCGCACCCGAGACCTTTGCTTCTATGACATTCAGAAACTGGTTCGGTTGAATGCTATTTCGGTCCCCAGGCTGCAATATTATTCGCACTCACCCCGCCGGCAGTCGTGAAACTACCTCCGGAAATCAGCTTGTTGTCATAGACGGTAAGACTGCTGATGCCAGCATCCGTGCCCGATCCGAGGGCTGTCCATGACGAGCCATCCCAGGCGGCTATGTGATTGGCGGCTAGACCACCGGCCGTGGTGAAGTTGCCTCCGGCAATCAGTTTATTTTCATAAACACAGAGGGCTGAAATGTCGCCATCAAAACCTGTTCCGAGGGGTGTCCACGATAGGCCATCCCAGGCGGCTATGTGATTAGCGGTTACACCACCGGCCGTGCTGAACATCCCCCCGGCAATCAGTTCGCCGTTAAAGACAGTTAGGGCGAAGACAAAGTCATTTAGCCCTGTACCGAGGGGCGCCCATGACGAGCCATTCCAAGCCGCAATATTTTTGACACTCACCCCGCCGGCGGTGCTGAAATAACCCCCAGCAATCAGTTGGCCGCCATAGAAAGTAAAAGCATTAACACTTGGCTCGGTGCCCAAGTAGGTCATGCCGTCACCGAGCGGCGCCCAGGATGAACCATCCCAGGCCGCAATACGGCCGGCGCTCACCCCACCGGCCATGTCAAAAAAGCCCCCCGCAATCAGTTTGTTTCCAAACGTGGTAAGAGTCATAACACGTGCAACGTCGGTAGTGTAAACCAGTCCTGTCCCAAGGGGCGCCCAGGATGAACCATCCCAGGCTGCAATGGCACTGGCACTCACCCCACCGGCGGTGGTGAACCGCCCTCCTGCGATCACTTTGCTGTCAAAAATAGTGAGAGAGAAAACACCATAATTAAATCCTGTCCCCAGAGCTGCCCAGGACGAGCCATTCCAGGAGGCAATGCCATTAACGGTATCGCCTCCGGCGGTCGTGAACCAGCCTCCAGCGATCACTTTATTGTCATAAACAGTGAGTTCTCTAACGCCAGCATCCACTCCCGTTCCAAGGGGTGCCCAGACATATTGTTCGGATGAAGCCGGATTGTCATCATCTGAACAACCGGAAACCAATATGCCCATGATCATGATTATGAGACAGCAGATCCCTGCGAGAACGGAGTATCCTGATGATTTCATACAAAACCTCCGATTGTAAAAATTCTTATTCCGTTTCCAGCATGTGAAATTTTATCCGAAAACTCAATCGTAATTTCTCATTGATCGCTTTTGATTGTCTTCCAACGTGTTCCGCTTGCTGTCGAATAGCTCATTTTGACCGAAAAGGCGAATTCCACAGCAGTTTGGGGAGAGTGATATTGGGGCCGCTTTGATTGCATTTCAAGCCCTTTGGCAAGTATATCAAAGGGCTTTTTGTATATAGGGCATAATAGGGCTTATAGTGCCTCCGCCGAATCCGGAACCACTCTGGAGTTAGTTTCTAGGACCTTTCCCAATAATCCTCTTTGATTTGGTGTAAGGTAAGGGCGAGCAATGGGTTGGTCTTTTTGACAAGTGGAATTTGTGGTTTCTGGAAAACGGGGAAACTCTCGGTTACTTACCGATTGACAAAATGGTTCTTAAAGTCGTAATTGCTATTTCAATACAAATACGGAGTGGCTTTGGATACTTGGAAGTTCTACGATATTACGCATAAAAAGCACTTGGTCTGCAATCCTACAAGCGAGACCAAACTACTACACCTCGTCAGACTTCTGGACCTCCCTAAAGGGGCCGGAGTGGTCGATATCGCCTGCGGCAAAGGAGAGTTTCTGATTCGACTGGCTGAGGAATATGAAGTCAGAGGGCTCGGAGTAGATATATCCCCCTACTGCATTGAAGATTGTAAAAAGAAAGCCACCGATAGATTGTTCAAGCCTAACATCGAATTCACGCAGATGGATGGTGCCGAGTTCAGGCCCGAACAGCTTGCGAGTCTGCATTTGGCCGCTTGCATTGGGGCGAGCTGGGTGTTCAAAGACCACAATGATACGCTAAAAACATTGAAAAGTTGGGTTGTCCCGGGCGGCTTGGTAGTCGTAGGGGAGCCATTCTGGCTCCATGATCCATTACAGGAATATCTGGATGCATCAGGCAGTCAAAGGGAGACCTTTGGGACGCATGCCGATAATGTCAAGGTTGGAGAAAAACATGGGCTCCAACTTGTCTATACCATTGTTAGCGACAAAAACGACTGGGATCAATACGAGGGCCTGCAGTGGTTGGCGGCCGACGAATACGCCCGTCAGAATCCCAACGATCCGGACATAACCGAACTCATGAACCGAGTTACGTCGAACAAGAACATTTACCTCAAGTGGGGCAGAGACACTATAGGATGGGCGATTTATATTTTCAGACGTGATGAATGAGGTTACTCTCCTTGCTCCATTTTCTTTATCTTGATACCCTCCAATACATTCCGTCTGGAATCGCATTGTCAGACTGCACATCGAAGACAAATTGCACAGAAGTTTGGGGAGAGTGATATTGGGGACGCTTTTTCTGTCCCATTAACTGACAATCGGTTATGGGCTCAGTAAAGCGGCAAACCTCACTCGCCGCAAACTTTCTATCGTCTCGCCTTAGAGAATCCACCGGCGCCTGATGTTCCAGAGGCTTACTGCAAACAGACCAATGCAGAATGCTATGAGCAGGGATAAGTCGAGGGATAACGGCAAGATATAACTGCCATGCACGGCCCCGTGTAACACATCAGCGCCGTAAGTCAAAGGCAGAGCATAAGCCAGCGGTTTCAGGAATACCGGAAGTTTCTCGATCGGAAAGAAAAGCCCGCACAGGAAGATCATGGGGAAGCGGAAGAAATTCGAAAAAGTCTGAGCTTCGAACACTTCACTGACAGATACGGCGATGAAGAGGCCCAGGAAGGTCGAGGCAATAGCAATCAAGATCACGGCCGGGATAAACTCCACCCACACCAGTGTAGACAAGTCCATAAGGAATGCGGCCATGATGATCGGCACAAAAGCATTGGCCACGCCAAACAAGATTGCTCCACTGGTTTTGGCCAGCATGAGCAGCTCGAATGGAATCGGGGCAAGGAGCAATCGTTCAAAGGAACGGTTCTTCTTCTCAAATGTGACCGTTACCGAGAGCATCGAAGTGGTGCCGAACAGGATGGAGATAGCCACCACGCCGGGAAGCAGGGTGGCAATGCTGCCAAGTTCAGCTCCGGATTTGACGAAGAACATTCCTGTCCAGGCCAATGGAAAGATCAGCCCCCAACTGATGTTGGGCGGCTTCAAATAATATGTCCGCATATCCTTGAGCAGGATATTCCAGAAAGCGATCCAGTATCTCACTGCCCGCCTCCCCTCTTTTCCTTTTCTTTTCTCATCGCTTCGGCTTCCAGTCCGGTAATGCGGACGAAAACGTCCTCAAGAGATGGCCGTATTCGGCGGGCCTCCAACACTTCAGTTCCGTTATCTTCAAGAAAGCGGATGAGTGGACCTACTCCGATTGGTTGGTTTGATTCAACCCGGATCATTCCGTTTCCGCTGAGAGTGAAGTGGAGTTCCAGAAACGAGGAAGAAAGCTTGCCTTGAATATCATGTATTGAGTTCGTACATGCCAACTGAACGACATGCCTGGATTGGATAGGTTGGACAAGATTCTCAACCGTATCAATCCGGATAATCCGCCCCGACACGATGAAAGCAATCCGATCACAAAGCCGCTCCGCTTCTTCGATGTAATGCGTAGTCAGGAAAATGGTCGTCCCACTTCGGTGAAGATCGTCGATCAGCTGCCGCAATTGCCGGGCACTGGCCACATCGATACCGGTTGTCGGCTCATCTAAGAAGAGAATCGGCGGTTTGTGTATGATACCGGCGGCAATCGTCAACTTGCGTTTCATGCCTTTGGAATAACCGCCAAACTTGCGATTTGCTGCCTGGGTCAGGCCGAACATATCCAGAAGTTCATGGGCACGAGTCTCTCGTTCTTTCTTTTTAATTCCATATAGCGAGGCGCAGAAACAGAGGTTGTCGAAACCGGTGAGTTCCTGATACAGATTGCTTTCGTCCGGTACGACACCCACCATATGCTGGGCGGCTCGGGGATTCTGAGTGCAGTCGGTGCCGCTGATCGTGATCGATCCGGAATCCGGCCGAGCCAGACCTGTGAGCATGTTGATGGTCGTAGTCTTGCCGGCGCCATTAGGCCCAAGAAAGCCGAAAAGCTCGCCTCTGGTAACCTCGAAAGAAATGTCTGCAACAGCCCGGACTTCTTCGAAAGACTTACTCAGTTGCTCAACTGCGATGGCGTCATTCATTTCTGTTTATTCTCTGGCTCGCATGAATGCTCTTTTACGTCGCCATGACAGTCCTTGATTTGTTCCGGCGTACAGTCTTTTGGTTTGCCTTTGAGTTTCTCTGGCTTCTGACAACAAGTGTCTTTGTTACACATGTTATTTCTCCTTGTCTTTGTTGCGGTTTCTAATCATCCGACTCCAGGAGACCTGCCACTACCGTAGCCCACGAGGCCAGGGTCTCGGTGTTGGCCCGGTAATGAACGAAATAGCCCCGCTTGTCGGCGATGACGGCGTTGGCATCGCGAAGAATGCGAAGATGTTGTGATACTGCCGCCGGAGTAATCTCCAAAGCGTTGGCGAGGGCAATGACACAGAGCGCTCGCTTCTTCAAAAGGTTGAGCATTCGTAATCGTGTTTCAACAGACAGGACTTTGAAAATACGGGCCTGAGCCGAGGAATCAGTCACGGGATCTCCTATAATTAAGTATCATCGCAGATACTTTAATGAATTTACAGGTAAAAGTCAAGAGTAGACGATAGTCTGTTCTTGGATAATGTTTCGGGATACTCGATTAGATCGCAGCTTGTAGTCCTAATTGATTACTCTTCAAAACACTTGATTCAAGCCTGAAAAAGCAAACTGCTCTCGAAACGTGATTTTAACAGAAGCTTTGGGGAGACTGTCTCGGATATGAATGGCGTGAGTTTCTGACTCTCAAGGCTGTTTCCGTGAGTGATCAGATCTTTTCTCAAACAGGAGACCAATAAACCCCGCCTCCGGAATGATCCCCGCCGTTGCATCCGGCTCCGCTGTCGGCTTCTGATCTGGTCGCCGGAATAGTGCACTCGCGGTCCGAATGAGCTCGAATCCTGATGTTTTGACTAATTTCAGTGTCTCTTCCATAGTGCGAAAGCGAGCCAGGGAGTAGATCAAATGCCCCTCACCAGCTTTACGGATGTATTCTCTGCCCCAAGGACTGTCGGAAGGTATAATCCCGAGTAACAGCCTTCCTGAAGGACAAAGAACCCTGCGGCATTCACTCAAGGCTTTTTCGGCATCGTTTACGAAGCAGAGGGTGAGCGCCATCAAAATGCCATCAAATGCGTTTTCAGGAAATGGGATTTGTTCAGCTGTCCCCGGAGTAACATGGATACCACGTCTTTTTGCAATCTCGATCATCGGCGCGGACGGGTCGATACCTTCCTGCATACCCAGTGCAGCCGCAAAGCGGCCGGTTCCAACGCCTATCTCAATCCATCGCCCCTCAAATTGGGGGCTTACTGACCGGAGACACCTGAGCTCGGTTTCGAAGATGGCTCTGCCTTCCGGTGAATCAAACCACTGGTCATATTCCTCGGCGATGGAATCGAATGAGGACATCAAGCCAGGCTCCCCGCCACGAACGCCCCTGGGTTTGGCGAGTGACACATCAGAAGGTCAATATCTTGTCCGCTTCGACTGTCCATTTCGCCAACTGTTCCATATTGCTGATTTCCACGCCATCGATGAGCGGCCGCTTGTTGACTCCACGCGCTTCCGAGCAGCCTCCGCAGGCTTTAACATGGCCACCGTTTTTGATAACTGCCTTGAGCATCCGCTCAATGTTGTAGTAGCCGTTCGATGTTGTCTGTCCGGGCAAGGCGCAGGCAACAGAGTCAGCCATAAGAAACACATAGACCTCGTTATCGCCGGGTTGCTTCTGAACAGCCATCGCCATGCGAGGGGCATTGTATGCTTTTTCAGTGCCGTACGGCGCGTCGTTAATTATAAAGAGAATTTTCATAGTCTGCCTCCCACTGAATCAGCAATCTTTGAAATGCTAAACTTTATTTTGGCCCCCAGCCCGCAATATCATCCGTACTCACCCCGTCGGTGACACATTGATGTATCAGGGCCATAGCATATCTATCTTGATAGGCAGATGAGCATGCCTGCTTTTGAGGCAGCCTCCCCTCGTCTGCCGCATTCTAATTAATGCATATTCAAAATCGGTTCCACTATTTCCTGTATGCCACTCCGAAGCAGAAATCTCTGATCCAAATGTCATTATCGCCCGAATCTTCGTTGAATTTAAACTTCGTTATCGGCACCGCTGAGACCACTCCTATAAAGCCGTCTATATGATTGGGATATTCCGCTATTTTCTGGTCGCCGTAAAAGACTTCCAGCTTTTCCTCAGCAGTATACTCACCGTTGTTCCCGACAATGGTGCCGACGGCAAAGATATAGCAGCTATCCCGAAAATCCGAAGCGACAATTTGAAAGTCATCGTCCTCGCAGTTGCCCACATCTCCGATACTGATGATATTGGAGGGGGCGCCGCTGAACTCGTCGTCATCGAACGTCAGCGGATACGGGCAATTGAGTTGCAGGGCCGTCAGGGCAAACGCAAAGTCATAGCCGGTATTTTCAGGAGGAAACGTAATCGTCGCGTGTCCCAGATGGGCGTTGATCGCAGGTACCCACCATCCCTGGAGTTCGGGAGATAACAACAGGTTGGTGCCGTTGGTTTCGAAATAAATGTTGATGGTGCTGTCAGGTATCACCGAGAAGGCATTCTTCCATTGGGTCCAATCGGTATAAAACGACGCGGTCGCCTGGACACACTCCTTGACTTCGTAGGTAGTGGTTTCGCCGACCTTGGCCACCGAGTTGTCGGCCAGATTGTTCAGGACATAACCGATCGGAAAGGCCGTCACGAGGTCGGGTGAATCCGTGAAATAGGTACTGATGTCGCCGCTTCTGATAAGCGCCAGGGCATCGGCGTCATCGCCACCGAAGGTGACCACTTCCATCTCCGAATTCGCCAGGATCGATTGATATTTGGCATTCATGGTAACCCCAAAAGACCCGTACGTAGCTTTCAGGGCATTGGTCATGTCGACCACCGAAGAATCGGAACTCATGGTCAAAAGCATGATCCGGCCCCACTGAATACGCGCCACATAGACCGGCAGATTATCGGGCCCAATATACCCCAGGCTGACCTGCTGCTGAAGGACATCCTCGGTAAATGCATCAGAAAACATATCCGCGGGGGTCTGCGGTAGAACAATATAGGTCTCGAACATGAATTGCTTGAAATAGGCCATGAGCGTGTTTTTTTGCTGGACGGACGACAAATCAAGCTTGTTTTTGATAGACGCTCCCATGTACTTGGCCGAGAGCCCGAGACTCAGCGCCGCCTGCTCGACGGAATATGTCCGCTTTTGCGTAAAATAGACGCTCGAGCCACCATGGTAACCGCTGTCGACGGCATTGGAAATCAACGTGCCGATAGCCTGCCCGACTGTGGTCGGATCGGGATTATAAACAGTGGTGCTGATACTGTCGCCGGTGAGGAAATTCACGCCGATCTTGAGCGGCGCCCGTTGACGGATTGGCAGTTCTTCCATCGATCCCAGGCCGCCAGCATAGCTGTCGCCCTGAATCAGCGCTCCCAGCCAGAGAATGTTTGAGAAAGTACCGTAGGTCACCACCTGTTCAGGCGTCTGGGTTATCGAACAGGGAGTGGTGCGGCAGAACAGCCCCCCATCGATATTCTCCACCGTTGCGCCGGTGGGACCGTCCGCATCAGCAACCGGCGGGCAAAAATTGTCCCATTCCGGCAGGCTATTCATATATGTGTTCACATCGGCCATCGTCGCACTGGGCCCGGTGGAACTATCATCACCGCCACATCCCGACATGAAAATACCGATGAAGAGAAACACAGTGAGAGCGGTCAGTATGCGCCCTGATAGAAACGCTGAATTCATAATCCTACCCTCTCTGTTAGAGTTTGGTGTAAGAATCCAAGGATGTCGAGCCTTAAGAACTGTATTGTAAATGCCTTAACAGCTTAAATTATATATTATAATTCAAAGAGTCAAGTAAATAAGATGTCAAGTTGTCGGAATGTATTACACCATTTACAGTCAGGCGAGGATCGACATTAAAAACCACCCGTCGTGGAAGTTTTTTGGCCTCCTCGACGCAAGTAAAAAAGCCCGCCCTTTTCCTCAGGCGGGCTTTGACTTCAATGGCAAAAAGAACTTATTTCTTGTACGATTATTTTTCGCACTGAATAACGACACCGCCGTCCCGGAAGTCGAATGTCCTTCCCGATGACCCGCCCCCGGACAGCAGGGTTCGAGACCGTCTTTGAAAACGAAATTAATCAGATAGACGGCATCGCCGACGTTGGTGTTACCGTCGCAATTGACATCGTCTGCTTCGGGCGGTTCGGGATCTGGCCGGCCTTTCAGATGGGTTTCAGGGTAGTTCGCACAATCGTTCGGATTCCACCCCATGGGGCGTGCGACCCCTGCTATAAGGAAAATATCCAAACAATCTCCTGTGCCTTGGCCGAGATTGACAAACTTCGAGGTGTCAGTTTCAAGTGGAAGAAAGACAAATATCCTGAACATGAATTCGATGATAAACCCCAGTTAGGTCTGATTGCCCAAGAGGTCAAAGAGGTGTTCCCCGAGTTGGTGATGCAGGACAATGACGGATATTGCTCTGTGGATTATGTCAAGCTTACTCCGGTGCTGATCGAGGCGGTGAAAGAACTGAAGATCGAAAATGATGCTCTTAAGGTCCGATTGACCCATTTGAGGTCACTGGTGGAATCGATTCTGGCACAACAGGATGGCAGTAATGGCGATGGAGCAACAATAGCGGGCGAAATTTCGAAATAATAGGCTTAATATAGCATTACAAGCCAATAGGTCGTAACGACAGCCCTCGTTAATGCAATATCTTCCAACGACTTCCGTCGATAATGGCATAGCAGGCTTTAAGTCGAAACCGGAATGGACACAAGTTTGGAGAGAGTGAAGTGGGGGCCGCCATTTGTATCCCATTGTTTGCCATTAGATTACGGCCACAGCCGACTCTCTTGGCAACCATGGGACAGATGAAGGAGGCAAGTTGAAGGAAACTGATACGACGCATTGGCGTAGCCCCAATACCGGGGCTACCAATGAGAGTGGCTTTACAGCGCTACTTGGTGGCTGCAGAGACGCAACAGCTGACTTCCTCATTTTATATGAATGCTCTTTTTTCTGGTCTTCTACAGAGTATAGTGCTGGTAAAGCATTGTACCGAACCATGTGGTACGATGAATCATATATCAGCTGCGACCCGTACGATAAGGCTGCCGGGTTCTCGATTCGGTGTGTGAAGGATTAGGTTAACCATCATTACCGAACTCAATGATCATACAACGACCTCCACATGCTGTAGAGCAGTAAGATCTCACCGTAAATGTGAACTCAACCGGAGTTTGGGGAGAGTGATATCGGAGCGGCTTTATTATTCCGGTTCTAGCCTGCTCTTATAAGTTCTGCTTATTGAACAGTCAACCCCGCATATTTTGATAAACCGATGCATTGCATCGGTTTAATGCTTTTCGGGAAACCTTCCCAAAAGATGGGTTGCCCGGCTATAGCCGGCAGTCACTCAAAAAGTTCTCAAATCGCAAAGCTCCGGGCGTGATTATCGTCGTGTCAACGACACCACAAACTGGCCCTGGTTATCGTCAAACACCCAGTCGTTAATCAGGAGTTGAAGATCATCACCGGTCGCGAACGTACTGTCGAAGTCTATACCGATCAGGAAATAGTCTTCTCCCATATATCCGATGAGAGCCATGAACGGCAGATTGCGGCAGCTGGGTTCGGTCGTCACGTATTGACACGTCGCGATACCATCGGCGTCGGTCCACAGGTCGCAGTCCAGGACCACTCCGCCCGGATTGGAATTGACCGAGTCAGTAGTCGTGATCTGAATGCGTTCACCATCGGAAACGGTAATCGTGACGCCCACCGAATCAGTGGCGAGGATGGTGTAGACAGACGGTGACGGATCATTGTTACCGGAGGAGCTTGGCGAATCATCGGAACACGCATTCATAAGCAGTCCTGCCACAATCAGACAAAGTACAACGGCCCAGTACCGTTTCATCATAACCTCCTTCTGTTTCGTTAAAAGATAGATCGTGAAATGAAAATTGTTGAAACCTTTCAAATATTATCGATTAAACTATAAGAAATACTTTTGATCATATCAAGTTGTTTATGTTATAGATTCAATATATTTTTCAGATTGTGATATTTTCTTAATTTCAAAGTCTCACGTTTAATCTTGTCCCGTTTGATAAGGATCTTCCGAGTATAAATCCTCAGTGGAATTGCCTGCCCGGGCTCAGGCCGGTTTTTTTTGTAGCGCAATTCAATTAGCCATCATATATTAGGCAAAAGACAGCTCTGTCTTTGCTCAGGCAGGAGTTCGAAGTTGATTATGTTGGATGGGTATTAAGTGATAGACAATAAGCATAGTGCGCATATCGACGCCAAAGACCGCTTCATGCATGGCACTATTTACCACATGCTCTGGGATCGACCGTTGGCTGTGGCTCGCAGGAAGGTAATTGACATGATACCGAGTGCGTCATCTGTACTGGATATTGCATGCGGCACCGGTGAGCTTTGTTTTGAGCTCGCCGCACAGAAGAATTGCCGCGTCCTCGGCATCGACCTGTCTCTAAGGATGGTCAAATTCGCCCGGAAACGCAACCGATATGACACAGTCCACTTCCAATCCTGCGATGCCGCTGATCTTGCCTGTTTCGAGCCACGCGATTTCGATTTCGCTACGATGCTGTTTTTACTCCATGAGGTTCCCAGGCCAATTCAGATCGCAGCTGTAAAGGAGGCGTCGCGTGTTGCAAAAAAGATGGTCATTGTCGATTCGCTGGCCCCTCTTCCTAAGAATATCCACGGGATGGCTTTGCGTATGGTGGAGGTTATAGGTGGACCGCAGCACTACAGGTCGTTCGCCGACTATCTGGAAGCCGACGGCATTGGCGGCATTCTAAAAGATTCCTCTATCAAGGCAACAATCACTCACCGTTCCGTTTTCTGGTATGGGTGTCGGGAAATGGTTATACTTGAGAGTCGGAATTAAGAACGGAACCGAAATCTGCAAAATAGTGTATCCCTGGCATAAGCAGACCATGCATAATGGCCAGTAGACGAAACAAATAACTGGACCACTAATGCAATACTTTCCTACGACTTCCCCCGATTCTGGCATTGAGAAGCCCGATTGGGGAATAAAAAACCACAATATTTGGGGGAAAATGATATTGGGCCAGCTTTTTTATTCTATTGCAGATCAATAGGTTACAACCTGCAATCCCTTGCAAACCTCACTCTCCCAATACCCTCGGCCTTGCTTGCTGCCGAATGTCAATGGTCCCTCACAACATTCTCTGTTTTTGACTTGACGACTTTACTTGATCCTTTCACACGGATGATTCTACCTGAAGTGTTGTACATCCGAACTTCCTGAGGAGCACTCGTGAATCCCAGAAAAGCAGTACCGAAGAATCTGGAGGTGTCTCCTTCATCTACCGCGTCAATCCTCTGGACCTTCGGTTTTGGATTCGAGTGGGTCGGACTCGGCATCCTCGTCCGCCCTATCATCTCCAGTGTCGCATTGACCGCCGGTGGTGTCATCATCTCGAATTTGAGTTGCCGAGGTCTTATCCTCCACGTCTTCTTTTTTCTCGTTAGCACATCCAAGCATGAGGCCCGCAGCCAAAGTCAAACAAATGAGCAAGAGCAGTAACCTCTTCATCGATTCCTCTCTCTTTTGCTAATGTATTTGATAACTACAAGCTTCTTGAGTTCCGCGGCAAAGAAGACTATCGCGGATAGTCCAAAGGTAATCAGCACTTCGGTAAGGCTGAGCGGGGCCGTGTGGAACACGGGGTTCAGCAAGGGGATATAGATAACGGCCAACTGCAGTGCGACCGTCAGCACAATAGCAGCCAGGAGCGCTTTGTTGGTCAGGATCCCTCGCTTGAGAAGGGATTCTTGTTCGGATCGTATCGAGAAAGCGTATCCCAATTGGCTGAAGCAGAGAACAGTCAATACCATCGTCTGCCAGTTTTCGATTCCAGCCATAATGGCCAGCTTCTGAGTCGTGATGGTGACGAGCCCCATGAGCAGTCCTATCCAGATGACGTCGACTGCAAGCCCTTGGGCAAATATGCTCTCATCGGGAGGCCGTGGCGGCTTCTGCATGATACCCCGCTCGGCCGGTTCGGATGCCAGCGCTAATCCCGGAAGTCCATCTGTGACGATGTTTATCCAAAGAATGTGGATCGGCAAGAGTGGAATGGGCAGTCCCAGAAACGGGGCGATAAATAATGTCCAGAGTTCGCCGGAATTGCTGGTCAAGGTGTATTTGATGAACTTACGGATATTGTCGAAAATGCGACGACCCTCCCGGACGGCCTTTACAATGGTTGCGAAGTTGTCGTCCAGAAGGATCATATGAGCGGCCTCTTTGGAGACGTCGGTGCCCGTAAGCCCCATTGCGAGGCCTATGTTAGCACGTCGTAAGGCGGGAGCGTCATTGACACCATCGCCGGTCATGGCCACATATTGTCCTTTGTTCTGAAGGGCCTTAATGATCCTCAGCTTCTGTTCCGGGGCAACCCTGGCGTAGACTCGAATATCCTCTACTCGCGATTCAAATTCGTCCGGGGAAAGGCGGTCCAGCTCTGCTCCGGTTATGGCAATACCGGGCTGTTTTTCGGCGATGCCGACACGTTCCGCAATCGCCAGAGCCGTCACCGGATGATCACCGGTAATCATGACAGGTGTAATGCCTGCTGATTTGCATAGCTTCACCGCTTCAGCCGCCTCGTCCCTGGGCGGATCCATCAAGCCCGCCAGGCCCAAAAAGGTCATCTCGGCTTCTACATTCTCGGCGTTCAAATCTTCCGGAAGTCGGTTCCACAGCCGCAGACAAATTCCAAGTGTTCGTAGTCCTTCGCTCGCCATGCGCTCGGCGGTTTCCATTACCCGATCACCGTCCAATGGCTTCGTTTCGGACGATGACTGGCGGTCGACGCAAAGATCAATCATCGACTCCACGGCGCCTTTGGTAAACGAAATGAAACCGCCGTTCTCCCAGCGATGGAATGTTGTCATCCGCTTGCGTGCGGAGTCGAAGGCTACTTCGGCCACCCGCGGATAACGTGTGACCAGCTCGTCCTTGTCGAAGCCGGCTTGTCGAGCCATCATGTAAAGAGCTGTCTCAGTTGGATCCCCGATAAGTCCGCCGTCTTTATCAACCGAAGCGTCATTGCTCAGCGCCATGGCAGTCATCAGTAGGTGATGTTTTTCGAGGCCCCGCATTTTTTGATCGGGATCGGCGGCCGAGAGGACTTCGTTGTCCACGAAGAGGGCCTCAACGTGCATTTTGTTCACAGTCAGGGTACCGGTTTTGTCCGAACAGATATACGTGACCGATCCAAGCGTTTCGACAGCCGGCAGTCGTCTGATCAGTGCATTTTGTTTGACCAGTTTGCGGGCTCCGAGAGCGAGCGATATGGTCACAACAGCGGGCAGGGCCTCCGGGATCGCCGCAACCGCAAGTGAAATGGCGGTCAGGAGAATCAGCAGTGGTTCTTCGCCACGAAGAAGCCCGGCAATGAAGAACACTGCACACAGAAGCAGGACGACGATGGCGAGGTTTCGGCCAAACCGCGCCAAGCGTTGCTGGAGCGGCGTTTTGACCTCCTCTTCGCTTTGAAGCATCCGGGCAATCTTACCAAACTCCGTGGCCATGCCGGTCGCAACGACAACACCAATCCCTCGACCCAAAACGACGGGCGTACTTTTGAACGCCATGTTGGTACGGTCAGCAACAGGCAACGAATCGTCGAGCAATGCGTCAGAGATCTTTGAAACCGGCGTCGATTCCCCCGTTAATGCTGATTCATCGACTTTCAGACTAATGGTCTCTATCAGCCGTAAGTCCGCGGGGACAATTCTGCCGGTTTCCAGGATTACAATATCTCCCGGGACAAGTGATGAAGCCGGAACGGTAGCCGTGGCGCCGTCCCGCAGGACGATGGCCTCGGGGGCCACCATCTTTTTGAGAGCGGCCATGGCCTTTTCAGCTCGGATCTCCTGCACAAAACCTATCACCGCATTCAGGATTACTATCACGATGATCGCAACGGTATCGCCGATATCACCCGTCAAGCCGGCGACGATCGCTGCACCGATGAGTACGGTGATCATGAAGTCCCTGAACTGATCGAAAAACATAGCCAAACGCGTCCTTTTGGACTTTTCAATCAGCTCATTTCGACCCGATTCGGAGAGCCGCTCGTTTGCATCCTGAGAAGTGAGGCCCGTTCGGGATGTGCGTAATCTCTGAAATACCTGTTCTTCGGCGAGGTTAAACCACGCTATGGAGGTGTCGGGTTTGTTCGTTAATCTGGAATTCACTTTGCTCCTTCTTCAGTTGACCGTTCAAGCGGCTCGTGTCCCGCCATAAGCGGCTGACGGTATGCCGATCTGCGACATCGTGCTGGTCAGTTAGATAGTAGTCGACTACGGGCCGAAGGTCAACAACTAATGCAAGCTAGGGCCAAGGCCCGCCCGTTTTGGCGCAGGACGTGTCGCTGACTATGTGATTGTTTTCCAACGGGTTCTACTTACCATGGAATAGCTCAGTTTGACCTGAAAGATGAATTCCACAGAAGTTTGGGGGGAATGAGTTCGGGGCTGCTTTTTATCATGTTATATATCTATAAGTTACAGTATTACAATAAAGAGTTCTTGTTCCGAATAGCATAATAGCCAATTATTGAATCGAGTATGCGGTGAATAATGAAAAACAATTATGTTAATATTACTGCCATCCCCCGCTTTTGTTAAAAATCCGTTTAGAATACATTAGTTGTTGGCAAAATCCAAGCCAAGCTACGATCTGCCGGCAACTACTCTTATCAAGACTCGTATTAACAGGTAAAAGAAGAAATTATGACACGAAAGGTTTATGTATGAAGATGATACCAGACCAACCCGGAACGGTCCTGCAATGGAAACGTTTGAAGGGAATTTCTCCTGCCGCATACGAGCTTTATCATGGACATGATTTACTGGCTCGCCTGTGCTGGACAAAGCCATGCGGCTCATTGGCAACAGGAGAATCGACAAATGGTACATGGTCACTCAAACGCATAGGTTTCTTCGCAACACAGGTTTCGATCAGGAGGGAAGGGTCCGAATCCGATCTTGGTCTGTTCACCCCCAACTGGAAAGGGGATGGAAATGTTACGATTGAGGGCGGCAAGACTTTTCACTGGAAATCGGATTCATTTTGGAAGGCTAATTTTACTTTGACAGATGAAGCCGGGAATGTGGTTCTGTCGATGGGTCACGGGGGTTTTGCCACTCTTGAGATGGCACAAATTACTATTGGATCTTCAAAGATAGATAATTCGACTTTAACTCTTCTGGCAATCCTTGCGATGTATGTTGGCGTGCTGGCTATGGAAGACGGAGCCTCTATGACAGCAATAATAGCCGCCTGCATTTCCTAATGGGATCAAAGTCCTTTTTAATTTAACCGGTGTAACCGAGATAAGCGGAAAGCCCTTTCACTGTGCTTCAGTTGATCAACTTCCAACGCGTTCCGTTTTCTGTTGAATACGACGTCTTTACTCCAAAGTCGAATTCCACAAAAATTTAGGGAGAGTAATATTGAGGCCGTATTTTTGTACATGTCCCTTTGGCGAAGATATCAAACGGATTTCTGCAGGTGGGATAAAGAGTCGTGTCTTTTAACAGACATTTTGATGGCAAAGAACTGAGTCCTCTTCGGCTTTGACTGGAATTTCTTTTAATGGAATAAACATTTAAAATTGTATCAAACGACGACCGAAATAAATTCCCAACCCGGTACCTACCATACTGAGAATAAGGGCGGTCATCAACCCGATATGATCACCAATCCACCAGCCCAACCAACTACAAAGAATTGTTATTAATGTCAATATAATCTTCTTCATACTATTGACATTCGGATTTTGAAAAGGAAAACTTTAAAGAACAATATGTTGAAAACATTCACAGGCGACATAGCCACCCTCCCACCATTTGCTTTTCATCTGATTATCTTCCAATGACTTCCACCGCTTATCACATAGACTGACAGTGTTGTAAGCTCAAAGCTCACAACGTTTTTCCGGGAGTAATATTGGGGTTTATTACAATAGGACTAATATGCTATTTGAAAACGATATTGCCACCGGTTTTCTCAAACAATAAAAAGTTGCGGAATCCGTCAAATTGCCCCCGCTTTTTGTCCCAGGCTGAATTCAAGGCAGAAAGTACTGTCTATTGAGCTGTCAACCCCGCTTTTATTATGTCCCCCTGATCATGATATTTTTTTATTGTAAAATATTCGATAATTTAATATACTTTGAGAGGTATCAGCAACTCGTTTTTTATACATTAGCTGGTCAATAAGTGGAGTAAGGGGCAGACTAAGGCGTTTGCCAGTCACAAATTGGATGGAGTTTTCTAATGCCGGAGTTCTCCGAAGCCGAGAAACAACTATTAATCGGGATCAGGAGCATCGTGCTCAGAAGGGAGCCGCCCAATAAATCTGTCCTCGATGATTTTGGAAAGCAATTCTTCGGCGATGATCTTGTGGATTGGACCGAAGCCTACGATAGCCTAATGGCTAAGGGTCATCTTCAATTCGACAATGGTCTCTATTCCTTATCGGACGAGGTCGCCCAACTGGCGGCGGAGTTTCGCAAAAGGAAGATGAGTTCCGACTTCGATGAATGGATGATTAAATCTTATGAGTGCAAAACCTACTCGCGTTTCTGTGAACTGGTGTATGGCATCGATCTCTGCCAGTGCAGCATAGTCGACAGGAAACAATTGGACATACTTATAGAAGTACTTGATCTGACTCCCGCTAACAGCGTACTCGATCTTGGTTGTGGAATCGGCAGAATTACCGAATATTTATCCGACATGACAGGGGCGAGGATCATGGGAGTGGATTTCGCAGAGGGTGTTATTGATCGAGCCAACAAACGAACCGCGATGAAACGGGACCGATTGTCTTTCTGCGTCGGTGATATGAATGATCTTAATTTTCCTTCTAATTCGTTTGACACAATCGTTGCGTTGGACACGCTCTATTTCGTTGATGATCTCGATAAGGCAGTAGGAGCAATGAAGAAAATTATTGGCAATGCCGGACAGATGGGCTTGTTCTACAGCCAAATTATCAAGCCGGATGAATCAAGAGATTTTCTCGATGCGGATTCCACCAGGCTTGCAACGGTTCTGCACAATAATGGGCTTTCATACCGGACGTGGTGTTTCACGGAAAATGAGTATGAGATCTGGCGCAAAGAGAAGAAAATAGCTGAGGAATTGAAAAACGATTTTAAGAGGGATGGATATATGGATTTATACGAAAGTCGAGCCAACGAGGCTGAACAACTGGTCGAGATAATTAAAGACAGGCGGGAAAGCCGACACCTTTACCACATAAAATCCATCGGCTCCGAAGATTAGGCTGATACTCACACGAACATATGTGTGATCTATTTCCTTCGGCAGGACAATGGACATGCTCCCAGGATGATGTATTTCTGATAGCGCTTCTCGGTGGTTCGGATTATCCAAATGGCGCAAGGCTTTCGACTTGGGTTGAGACTATTGATCGTGGGTGTGGCATAACTGGACATAGAACTCAAAACCCACAAAAGTTCAAGGTGAGTGATATCGGGGCCGCTTATTAATCTGAGATCGCCTGACAAATCCTCCCGCAGCCCCAAAATCAACCTTGGAACTTTTTACCCGCATATATAATCAATAAAAAACCCTTCTAATATTTGGAAGGGCTTTTACGATCCGATTATAAAATCCTGGGTTCCGGTAGTGGTCGTGATCGCAAAGATTCATGACATGTTTGGCAATCACCAAGATGCGGTTTGTTGAGTTTGGCCGCTTCCTTCTTGTGACATTCCACACAGGTCAGGTGCATTGCCTCCATAAACGAATTGGCCTGTTTCAGGTCTGTATCCGGGAGCGGATGATCTGTCAGGAACATGTCTTTATCGTGACATGACATGCAGTCTTTGACGTTAGCCGCCGTTTTCGGGCTGTCGTCCGGGTGACATTGCAGGCAGGAATGATTTTCAGGGTGCCACCCGGCCAACCGGACGTCCTCGGCCACGAAAGCCAGGTGTTCCTCGTGGTTGAAAATACACGAGGGCGCGTTCATGTGGCGATGACAGCGCGAACAGGGTGTCGATTTATCATTCGGAAGGGAGATGTGGTGGCATTTTTCGCACGAGGTGGAATCCCCCAGGCGTTTTTGATGTTCGGCGTGGGCAAACTCGGTTTTCAAACCACTGCGATTTCCATCGATATTCAAGACCTTCCGTTCCATGTCAACCCCTGCCGCAGGACGGACCAATTGAGGAGTATCGTTATAATACGGGGGATACATCAGGACAAAGCCCAGCGGGATAATGAACACGGCAATCAGTGAAACCCGGTGCAGGCTGTCGGTCAGCGCCGTGTTCCATAACTGCCGCAGGTTCCCGAAAGACAGTCGAAACAAACCCGCCTGACTTCGTTCGGCCGGAGGATGTTCGCTGAAAATAGAAAAATGCTCGGCGATAAAAAAGAAAACCAATCCGGCCGCGGCTACAACGCCCAACGTTACCGCCCATTCAATCAGAGACGGGAAATAAAGCTTGGCGGCACTATGGAAATAGCCGAAAATGCCGACATCGAGACGATTCAATGCCAGACCCAGCGCGGCCGATCCCGCCGCGATACCGACCCCGACCGGGGATCTGCGGGTAGCAGGCAGGACCATCAGTATAATCGGAATTACGGCGGCCAGGCTCAACTCGACCAAGTACAGCCAGCTCTCCCAGGTTCCGGCCAGAAGCGCCTCCCAACCACCGTGGGCGAACAGATCAATGATTTTCAACCCGAGATAGAGACCGAGAATCCCTGCGGCAATACTTGCCAGGGAACGGATATGCGGCATCTCAGAACCCTCGGGACCCTGCCGGAGTACACTGGTGGTCAAACCATTGATGACGCTGATAACAGGTGTCGGTTTGTCGACTTTGGGACCGAACACCGCATCGCTGTCGTACCATCGCGCCCAGAGAATTCTGATCAACACCACCACCATCAGCCCGGCGCCCATAGTTGAGACAATAAACAGAAACGGCAGCCAGGGAGTGTACCAGAGCGCGTGCAGGCGTTGCGGCGTTACCAGAAAGAGCGAACCGAGGGAGGAATGGTGCAGGCTCGAGAGCGAGATACCGATAACGACCACAACAAAGGCAATACGATGTAATATTTTTACGATTTTTTCAGTGTTAAAATGTTCAAATATGGTTGGGGCCAGTTCGATAGCGGTTACCGTGAAATACAGAAGAACACACCAGAAAACCTCAAAGAGAAAGGAGTTGATATTCCACATGAAAATGGGATGCCAGAATCGGTGCGGAAGTCCGATATCG
Source organism: Candidatus Zixiibacteriota bacterium (assembly GCA_016933955.1). Lineage (NCBI taxonomy): Bacteria > Pseudomonadati > Candidatus Zixiibacteriota > Candidatus Zixiibacteriota bacterium. Next base: position 192,664 of record JAFGTT010000036.1, on the reverse strand, counting down.
AACAAAAGGGCCAGGCAGGAACAGCCATAGCCGAGAAAAGCGATTAAAATAGCCGGTTTCACGTAAGGCCGGAAACGTTCCAACCGCAGGACATAAACCAATAAGCCAACCATGAAACCGCTGGTGGATAGAGCTACCCCGCCGACCATATTGAGAATTTTCCAGAAACCCCAGGGAAGCGAATCGGAAAGATTGGTGGTCGCGCCCAGCCCGAACCAGAGCCGGAACGCGGCCGCGACCAGTCCTGCGAGGGCTATAATCCAGAGGACGTCCTTAAACACCCGGGTGCGCTTAGTCACGGTCCACCTCCTTTGTCGACTCGTCGGATGATTGCCGTCGGCCGCTCTTGTCATCTTGTTCCCCGGCCAGTTTATTACGCCGCTTGATAACCCAGTTCAGGCTGACCAATCCGACCGCCACTCCCAACCCGATAAACGGTGTTTTGTGAACGAGCGGTTCGGTTAAAGACGGAATCGACTTCGGCTCCGCAGTCGGCCAGCCAAGTGAGGCCAGGTCAACATCGGAAATATACATCACCGAAGTACCCCCGAACTCCTTTTCACCCCAGATATGATTTTGATAACGATCCGGGTTTTCTCTGATTCTTTTTTCAGCCTCAAGGAGAAGTTTGTCGCGGTCACCGAAAATCAGCGCACCCTCGGGGCAGGCCTCGACACAGGCTGGTTGCCGATTTTGTTCCAGGCGGGCAGAGCACATGTCACACTTGACCATGAAGGGCAGGGTTTTTTCCCACTGGTAGCGCGGGATCTGGAAGGGGCAGGCCAGCATGCAATAGCGGCACCCGATACATTTGTCGGCGTCGTATACCACCGGACCCTCAGGTGTTTTTGTAAGTCCGCCGACCAGGCAGGCTGAGACACAGCTCGGCTCCAGACAATGCATACAACTTTTACGCGCGAACCGGCCGTCGTCAACCTTCAACACGGTCGAGAGGCGATGAGCCGAGAGACCGTCGGGAGTCACGGCCCGGTCCCTTTCGGCGAGTCGTAAATCGAGTTTATTCTGTTCAATGCAGGCGTAAACGCATTTCTCGCAGGCGGTACACCGAGTAACATCGATTAATATACCATACATCAGACTTTTGCCTCCTCACCAAAAAGGGCCTCTGCCACTTTGTCGCCGGCGCCGGGTCGAAGTTGCCAGTGGAGCCCGGATATGCGGTCAAAAAAGAACAGCACGATATGCGCCAGTTTCGTGAAAGGGATCACGAGAAAAAGCAGTTCCGCGCTCAAAATATGAAGCAGGAACATCGCCTCCCACGAAATTGGGTTAAACGAGGGATGCGAAGCCAGGAATCCGCTTACGAAAGGAATGAAAACCAGAATTAAAATATTGTAGTCCGAGCGCATGCTCATCGAGCGAATCCTCTGCGAAAAAGTTCGATAACAAAACAGGAAGATTACGCAGGCGATAGTGAAGACAGTCAAAAAGTCAGCCAGATCGTATCCGATTTCCGGCAGGTTGAAACCGAAAAACTTTTCCCAGAGAGCGATATGGTCGGCCAGAAATAACGGCACCATGATTATCCCGATATGGAACAAAAACGAAACCGTCGAGAAGAACTTGGTGCCGGGAATCAGGTGTTTTACCGGGACCACCCAGCTGGCGGTCTCGGTGAGAATTTTGCGCCAGGGGGCGTTGCGCAGGCGCCGCCCCTTACCGGTGATGAGGGTATAGACCTGAATCACCACCAGGCGCAAGAGGCCGAGAATCATAATCATAAAAGTTAAGGCGAACAGGGGACCCTTCGCAAAATCAATCCATGGTTCCATAGGTATCCTTTCAATATTCACAGGCCGGCATAGCGCCGCTCACATTTCAAACATAGCCGCTTCTTCTTTACGTTCCTTCGGGGATTTCCCGCCGGGAACGTGTATGGCCTTGAGTATCAAATCGTGCAGGCCCATGATCCGGCAAGGTATCTCGTAGTACTCGACCAGTTCTTTTAACTGCTTTTTGCAGTTGGCGCACGGGGCGATACAGATATCAGCACCGGTAGCGCGAAGCTGTTCCGCCTTGACCTTCCCCGCGACACTCATACGGAATTCATGTATCTCGTCAACCGATACAAGTCCGCCGCCGCCGCCGCAACAGTAGTTGTCGCGGCCGGAGGGCGTCATCTCGACAAAATCTTTCACGAAGGAGCGAAGTATCTCGCGCGGTTGATCGACTATCCACCCGGAACGGGCAATATTACATGGGTCGTGATAAGTAACCCGCTCTGTTATAACGGAATCATCGAGCGTTATTTTTTTCTTGCGCAGGCAGTCGAGGGTGTATTCCATAAAATTCGTGACCGGGTAAGCTTCTTTTCCGCAGTATATCGGCACAAAATCATGCGCCGAGCGGGAAGCGTGACCGCATTCGCCAATGAGGATACGTTTACCCTTGAGACGAGTCACCTCCTCGACCAGTTGTTTGATGATGTTTTCGAGATGCCAGTCGGAATAAAAAAGGCCGTAATTAATACCATCGTAATTACCCGTACCGATTGTCCAACGGTCCCAGTCACCAGAGGCGTACAGGACCAGGGCGTTGCCCATAAGCGTCTCCGGTTCCATGAGATAATCGCTGACGGCGCAGAAAAAGACATAGTCACGCTCGGCTTTATCAACCGGGAAATCGAGCTTAACCCCAACCATTTCCTCAATTTCCTCCGAGAGAAACTCCAGCGTGTTCAACATGGCGACCTTGGGGACCTTCGAGGTATTATGCGTCTCACCCTCGAGCTGTTCCCGGACACTCACCTGGAGCGCTTTGGGGACGATGCCCAGAATACTGAGGATATATCGTCCCAATCTCGTTATCAGGCCATGGTCAACCCCCATCGGACATTCCAGGGTGCAGCGGCGACAAGCTGTGCAACGGTAGAAACCGTCCGCCATATCGTCGATAATTTCGTCGGTCAGCTCAAAACCATATGTGAACCGGGATTTGACCCAACCGCTGATAGTGAAATATCTTTTGTAGGTATCGAGTAAAAGATTGGTGCGATAGCAGGGGATATCGCGCGTATTGCCGGTGGCCATAAAAACCGGGCAGGCAACGGCGCAACGGTTGCATTTCGCGTTTGACGTACAGTACGAATCAAGCAACGGCCGGTAGTCGCTGTACTTGAGAACTGCCGCGAAAGCCTCGAGAAAACGCTCCACACGGTTTTCTTTGACCGGGTTCTCTATATAATAGGGATATTGCCGCGCCGGGGTCAGCTTCGCTTCGACTGTGGTTGCCGGAATAGTTTCTCCATCCATACTAGTACTTCCCTTATTTTCAGGTTTTGTGATTTTTGCATGCAAAGCGCGTACCGATTTGATGAAAGGCGTTCATAAAGAACCGTGTGAAAGACAGAATGGAGGGGGATTAATTCCCCTTGTCCCTTAATCAACAAGTCCTTGAAGAAATTTAAAAGGTGCTTTACCGGATTGATTTCTCAGCCACACGGCACGAAAAATAGGATGTAAAGAAAGCAAAAACGAAAATATGGTGTTGCGTATGATGCAACATAAGTTGCATTGGGAGACATGATGCAACGTTTGATTGCAAATGCGGTATAATGTGACATGACTTTTTAACAGTATCTTTGAATAAAATTATTCTGCCTGTTAAGTGATTGTTATTTATGGGGATAGTGTTTCAATGTGCCTCTTGATAGCAATATGAGTTGTTGCATGAGAGGCTTTGTTAAGGCATCACAACCCTTGGCGCAGAATCTCAAATTATCAATAATGCGTTTGGCACACCAATTGCCAGCAGTTTTGGCAGGAGGAAAGACCATGAGATATGGAATTCCAATACTGGGTGATCGCATTGCGCCGCGTTGTACTTTTGCGGACTCTGTTCTGCTGGTGGTCCTCAGGCGCAACCAGGCCAAGCGTGAAAACCGGGTGATCCTGGCACATCACAGCATGGCGGACCTGGTTGATATCCTTTCGGAATACCGGGTCGATACCCTCATTTGCGGCGGTATCAGCCGCGAATCCCGTGAGTTTCTCGATTCCCGTGATGTTACAATAATCGAAAATGTTGTCGGCACAATTGACGAACTGATAGCGGCCCTTTGTACCGGTAACCTTCGCAGCGGTTACGGACTTGAACATACACGTGATACGGCCAACCGACCGGATGGGGCTGATAAAAAAGCTGAGGCAGGCACGAGTCCCGACGATCATACCGGTTCAGTCAGTGAAGGAGAAAGACGAGGAATATCGGAACGGGAAGCCGATTGTCTGGTCTGTACCGACCTTGCCTGTCTTCGAGGAAAATCCTGTAAATTATCAAAAAGATTTAACGGCGGCCCGGTCGTGGACCAGGAAACAGCCAGGATGCTGGAGGCCTCGCTGGATATATCGAGCGAACGGGAGCGCACGCTCTGTCGTCTTTCCGAGTTGATTTATTTTTGTCTGGAGATGCGATACCGGCGTATTGGTGTCGCTTTCTGCGAGGATTTACGCGAGCCGGCCGAGATTCTGGTGCGGGTCCTAAGACGTTTTTTCGAGGTTTTCCCGGTGTCGTGCAAGGTCGGTGGAAAAACCGATCCGGCGACATCAACAGCGGAAACCAACCCGAATGATAAACAGCAGTATGTAATCTGCAATCCGAGGGGGCAGGCGGATATCTTAAACAGCCTTGATACGGACCTGAACGTCATTGTCGGTATCTGCATGGGCGCCGACTGTGTTTTTACCCAGGCCAGCGAATCACCTGTCTCGACTCTTTTTGTCAAAGACCGCTCGCTGGCGAACAATCCTATCGGGGCGGTCTATTCCGACTATTATTTGAAGGAAGCGGTCCAGGCCTCGGCTCGGACTAAATGATAAGTATGATTAAGAAAAAATATTTATTTTTTAATCACCGAATTATCGGTGGGAGGTTTATATGGCTATTCCAACATTGAACGCGGTCGGTTTTTGTGCTCATTACTCGGAACCCGGCGACTGGGCTTTCGATTACGCCCTCCGTCTTTCGCGCATCCACCAGATACAACTGAACGTCTTCCATTTCCTGAGTGACCCGTACAACCCGGCTGACAACAGTGTTGATTCCCTGCCCGATGCCGAGCGGATAAAACTGGCTATTGAGCGCGAGAAGGAACTGCGGCTGTATTACGACCAGCGCGCCGGGGATTATCTCGATGTCGGTTTCAGGTTGTGCGAGCATGCCGAATGGGTCGAGCTGCATCGCTGTTTGCTGGTGCGTGAGTTCCAGGTCCTGGTGCTTGGATACGTGGGTGACAAAGCGCATTTCGGCAAGAAATCAATCGAAGAATTCGCCGAGTCGTTTATCTGTCCCGTGGTTCTTGTCGGTCCGGACCGCTCGGATCGCTACCATCTCAACAGCCGGGCGGCGTTGATTGCCGATTCTCTCGGACTGAAGGAAGAGAGCTGGTCGCCGATTAAGTCAATCTCGGCCTGATATCCAAGTGGCCGGGAAAGGCGGAGTTGCGATACCGGGATTATTTTCCAAATACTCTTGTGTCGACCTGTAAATGATATATATTGTATGAAGCGAATGGATTAAAATCGTGCCGAACGGGATTAACGTGGAAGAATCACTGAGCCGTCTCATATTTGACAGTATCAACGACGGAGTTTTCACCGTTGATCAAAATTGCGTGATAACCTCGTTTAATCGTTCGGCCGAGAGAATTACCGGCTTTCGCGCCGTGGATGCTATCGGCAAGCACTGTTTCGATATTTTTCGGACCGAGGTTTGTCATCGCCAGTGCGCTCTCAAGGATACCCTGAAAACCCGCGACCCGGTGGAAAATGCCCGTGTCACGATTATCACCCGCGAAGGCAACGAACTGCCTATTCAGGTAACGACCACCATGCTCAAGGGCGATGACGGCGGCCTGATTGGAGCGGTGGAGTTTTTCCGCGATATCTCCGAGATAGAGCGACTTCGCCAGAGTCTCGAACAGAAACAGGCGCTTGAAGATATCGTCAGTGTCAATCACCAGATGCACAAGCTGATCAATCTCTTACCCGATGTGGCCAAGTCCGAGTGCAATGTTCTTATCCAGGGACCGAGCGGCTCGGGGAAGGAACTGTTCGCACAGGTTATTCACAATCTCAGTCCGCGTCGGTACGGACCGTATATCAAACTCAACTGCGCGGCACTGCCGGCCAACCTGCTGGAATCGGAGTTGTTCGGGTACGAAAAAGGGGCTTTCACCGACGCCAAGAAAAACAAGCCGGGGCAGTTCAGTCTGGCCAACGGCGGGACCCTGTTGCTTGACGAAATCAGCGAGATGGATGTTGCTCTGCAGGTGAAATTACTGCGGGTACTCAACAACGGTGAGTACCGGCCGCTGGGTTCGACCAAGATGCTGCATACCGACGCCCGCATTATAGCCGCCACCAACGCGGATTTGGAGCAAAGTATCGCCGAGGGACGGTTTCGCCAGGACCTTTTTTACAGAATCAATGTTGTCAATATCATTATTCCTCCGTTGAAAGACCGCCCTGAGGATATCCCCCTTCTGGCGAACCATTTTCTGAGGCTTTACCGCAAGAAGAGCGGCAAACCCATCGAGCGGATAGCGCCCAACGCCGTTGCGGCCCTGCGCCGGCATCCCCTGCCGGGCAATGTCCGCGAACTCGAAAATGCAATCGAGCATTCATTCGTAATGTGTCACGGGCCGGAAATATTACCGGAACACCTACCGCTTCACATTTCCTCGCAGGTGGCCCCCCGAGGGACAGGGAACGGAAGGGAGCAAAACGAAAAGGAAATTATCCTCGAAGCCCTGCGTCGATACAACGGTAATCGGTCACAGGTTGCACTTGAGTTGGGGATGCATCGCACGACCCTCTGGCGTAAAATGAAAATGCTGGGAATCGCTCCGTAATTCTTATCATCTTCAAAACATGATAGAATAACGTAAATTAGCGAATTTGGTTTCGGTTTGTCCGAGTGCTGTTTCAGGGGGGATTCAAATATTTATGATATCACCCGCTTAATCAATCATTTATATCTGCTGTCCCCGCTTTCAAGCATTGACTTTTCGGCAACAGAATGGCAAAAAAAGACGTATCCAAAGATATGATTGAAACTGAGCGATTGATACTGCGAAGAATGAGAGAAGATGATGCGGGAGCTTTTTTTGAGATTTTCTCAGATCCGATTGCTATGCGTTACTTTGGTGTGACATTCGATCGGCCAAGGATGGACAAATGGGTACGAGACAACCTCGAGCACGAGCAACAGCGCGGCTTTTCGCTACTTTCAGTCGTCTTGAAAGACAATGGTGAAATCATTGGCGATTGCGGTCTGGAAACTGATGAGATCGACAGCAGACTTATAGTCGGCATCGGATTCGATTTCAAACGTTCCTATTGGGGCAAGGGATATGCGACTGAGGCTGCAAGGGCGGTAATGGAGTACGGATTTACCAACCTTGAGTTTGACAGTATCTTCGGTTGGATCGACCCCAAAAACGGACCCTCACGGCGTGTGGCTGAAAGAATTGGCATGAAGATGGAGAAATTCGTCGTGCGCGGAGGTAAGACGTACGCGCTGTATGGCATTAAGAGGAAGGAATGGGATACAGCGAAATTGAAGAGTAACGGAAGTCAGTTATTATGATGCCGAGAAATCATCCGGACATTCCAACATCCTTTGAATCTCGACGCCTGCACCTCAGATCATATTGTCCCGGGGATGGACCCTGTTATTACGCAGTTGGTCTTAGAAATCGAGAGCACCTGTTACGTTACGAATCAGACAATATTGTCATGCAGCTCAGGAGCGAGCAGGATGCCGAGGATACCGTTCGCGAACTGGCAGAGCTGTGGGAGAAACGCAAGAGCTTCTTTATTGGCGGCTTTGACAAGTCGAATCAGCAGTTTGTGGTGCAAGTATATGTCGGTCTCATCAATGGCGACCTGCCGGAATATCAGATCGGATTCTTCGTCGATAGAGGCTACGAGGGACAGAGCTATGTAACAGAAGCGGTCAGGGCGACACTCGAGTTTATCTTTCACTACCTGGAAGCACATCGCGTGAGCGCGGAGTGTGATGAGACCAATACTCGAAGTATTCGCGTGCTTGAGCGATGTGGAATGGTAAGAGAGGGCAGTTTACGCGAGAATAGGCGGAATGCCGATGGGAGTATCAGTGGGACTCTTCATTACGGATTGCTCAAACAGGAGTTTGATGATCTGCACCGCCAGATGACCATGTGATCGAAACTATTACCAACCACGTTCATGCGATTATCTTCCATAGGCTTGCTCTAATCATAACATGGCCGAGCCGCAGCTAAAGCTGGAAGTTCACAAAAATTTGGGGAGAATGATATCCGGACAGCTTAATTTCTCCATCGGTCCGGATTTTTTTATTGAAGATTATCAATAATGCGATTAATTTTGCCAAACAGGCTGGCGAGCCGGGTTTCTGCCCGACGCGAGCTTTATTGAAAATATTACTCGGAGGGTTGGTTACCCGTAATCGTATTCATCCTTTTGGGAGTTCATATTCAGGAGTCTCAGATGCAGGCATATGGTCGGGATTTCGCTTATATATACAATTTAAAGTGGTCGGGCTTTATCAACCAGGTGGCGCCGCGTATTCTCGATTTCTATGCTTCCACACCAATAGGTCAGGCCAATAAATCAGTCTTGGATCTATGCTGCGGTGCCGGCCATCTTGCTGTGCATTTTCTGGAAAAAGGATATAAGGTCGTTGGTATTGATCTGTCGGAACACATGCTCCACTATGCCAGAGAGAATGCCGGCCGATTTCTTGAATCCGGTCAGGGCCGGTTCGTGAATGCCGATGCAAGCGATTTCACATTGAATGAACGTTTCGGGCTGGTTGTTTCCACCTATGATTCGCTCAATCATCTCGATAATGAACAGGCTTTGACCAGTTGTTTTCGTTGCGTTCACGCGGTCAGTGACGGTTACTTCATTTTCGACCTCAACACCCGAAAGGGTTTGAGACGCTGGAATAATATCCAGGTCGATGAAAGCAGCGATGATACTTTGATAATCACGCGCGGTATTTATGACGGACAGAGTGATAAAGCCTGGACCAGAATCACTGGTTTCTTTGTTATGCCGGAGGGATTATATAAACGATTCGACGAAACCGTATCCAACACCGTCTTTGATATGGAAAGGGTACGAAAGGCGCTGCTTGAGGTCGGTTGGAAGAATATCTATTTTGCCCGAATTCAGGACCTATCGACCTCGCTGGCTGAACCTGAGGAGGAGGGGCGAATCTTTATAGTCGCCGGCAAATAATCCTTATTATCCGGACAGGGATTTTAGATTTGAAATTATGCTAAAATAATCTATATTTAACAGGCTGGATAGAGGTTTGCTAAAATCTTCCGAATGTCACCGGGCGATATTGGCAAGAATGATCAGTTTCCCCGACATCTGGAATTGACGCGGGTCATAGGTAGCTAAGAATTAATTTAACTATCGAGGAGATAGAACCATGGATGAAAAAGGTTTCCTGCAATATCTAAAAAGGAGGGGGAAAAAGGAAAAGGTCGCCGGGGGGTTGGCCGGTCAGGTTCAGGCATTTGAGGCTTACCTGTCAGGGAGACGAAAGGGTGGAGCGGATAAGGCAACAAAGCAGGATATTCTGGCATATGCGGAAAGCCTTGATAAAGCCGAGGCCAAGAAACGGATGCGGGGTCTGGCCTTATACTACAGGTTTATTGACAATACTCCTTTGGCTAATCTGGCGAGTCAAATGCGTGAAAAGGAGATTGCCGGGACCAGAAAGGCCTTTAAGATTGGGGATTTTCGAGATGTGGATGAAGAAAACATCGCAAAACTGGAAGCCATCGGGATTGTAACCGTTGACCATATGCTGGCGGCCGGTAAAACGCCCGAAGACCGTCGTCGTTTGGCCGAACGGACCGGTATTCCCTCGAAGGCAATCTTGGAATTGGTCAAGCTTTCTGATCTGTCGCGTCTGGGGGCAATTAAAAGCGTGCGCGCTCGGCTATACTATGAAGCCGGATTGGATACGCCTCATAAATTCGCCAAATGGGAGCCGGATGCATTGCGGCAGATGCTGATTGATTTCGTAAAGAAAACCGGATTCAATGGTATCGCTCCCCTGCCCAAGGAACTAAAGAATGCCATTGAAAAAGCCCGGCAATTGCCGAAAGTTGTACAATATTGATAAGGCCTTTGGTATCAAAATGAAATTCAAATACCTTGAATCGGGTTACGAGTAATTCATATCATCAGGCCGGGGAAGGAGAAATTATTATGTTTGAAAGAAAGCCAAAGGCGGCGGCTCCATTAGGTTGCCTGATTTGTTTATTGATTTTATCCGGTGTGATCGGAAAAACCGAAGAAATGCGGGATAAAATATCTGAAGGGCTGACTGAAGTTGCCGCCGGCAATGAAGAACAGAAAATGTCGGCATCCGAACCTGAGGATATATACAAGCCGACTTATTTCTTTCCCAATATGTACGACTCCGGTATCGATGATGGCAATCCATATATTCCGGAAACATATTTTCACCTGCTCTCGATCCCGTTCCAGGGCAGTTTCAAAATACTGCGGGTGTACTGCAAGAATCCGTGTTTTTCAAAACCTGTAAATGTCAATCAGTACAGTTTTGGCGTTCAATTTCTGGATAGATGTCAAAATGATGAGATCCGTCTTGCCGTTTATGACCCTTCCGACAGAGTATCGACATATCTGGGTCTTATTCGAATGAAGCATGGCTCGAATCATGGCGGCATTTTCATGCCTTTGGCTCTCACCGGCGATAATCGCCATATCGTCCTGCAGGCCTGGATGGGTTCTCCGGCCGCCGGCGGAGGCCGATGGGATTACGGTTATGCCATGATGCCGATCAAAGAAGTGGCTGATGATACGACCTGTCCGGAGATTAGCGTAATTGCCACCCCGGGCGCTCAATTCTATGATAATTACAGCAGGGTTGTTTATCTCGACAATAGCGGCAATATGCCGCAGTATGCACAACCCGGCCCGTTACATAACAGTGGCGCCCTGTTTTTCCGTGATCTTATTGCCGATACAAGTTCCATAATCCTCGAGGAGGAAAATACCAACTATCAACTGGATAGAATCGATACCGTTAAGCAGATTATAAATTTGACGGCGACATTGTACGAATTCAGCGACACCTGCCCCAAAAATGAAGTGGGTTACTCCTGCGCCCGGACAACCACCTCCGCCAGGAGTATCCCGTTACCCTGATTGTTACGGATCTTGCTTGAAATACCTGAATCTCAAACGGGTTTGGGTGACCATGTAACAGAAGGTTTTTGCGAGCATAAAAAAACCTCTTGCACAACTCCCGTTTAAAAATATCCCTATCCCTTTTCATTTATTGACGTAGGGCTTTTTAAAAAAGGGTAAGAATGGGAAGCGATAAAAATGACTGATTATCTTAATGATATTTCACCCCGAATGGCCGCAAAAATCGCCGGGGCAGGGTATCTGGTAATCATATTATGTGGTGTTTTTGCGGAATTCTTTGTCCGTTCCAGACTGATTGTGCCGGGGGATGCGGCCGCCACCGCGAGCAATATTATGGCTTCGGAATTTTTATTCCGCATCGGTATCGCAGGGGATCTGATAATGCTTGTATTTGATGTGGTGGTGGCTCTGGCGCTTTATGTATTACTCAGGCCGGTGAATAAGAGTCTGGCGCTGCTTGCGGCCTTTTTCAGATTGACACATACTGCGATTAATGGAATCAACCTGCTCAATTCTGTATTTGCTTTATTACTTGTGAATGGCCCCGGTTATTTGACATCATTTCGCCCGGATCAGCTGTATTCCCAGATGTTACTGTTTCTCAATGCTCATAGTTATGGATATCTTATTGCTCTGGTATTTTTCGGTTTCCATTGTCTTATCCTCGGTTATTTGATTATAAAATCAGATTATATTCCCGGAGTTCTGGGTATTTTGATGATAGCGGCTTCTTTCGGCTACCTGATAGACAGCTTTGCCAATATTCTTTTATCCGGCTACGCCGATTACAAAACGATATTTCTGATTATTGTCGCCGTGCCTGCAATCGTTGCGGAATTATCGCTTTGCCTGTGGCTTTTATTCAAAGGCGGGGAAATCCGGATATAAAAGACAATGTATTATGCTGTTAATCGATCCGAGGTTCATCTGGAAAACATGATGCCAAAGCCGATTCTGGTCAAAGACCTGTTGTAATCCACCAGACTCTCACCGTAACCATGAGATATCCTCACGATAAAATAACTCATTTCACTCCTGGGCACCGGCACTCCATAACTAAGGATAAGGCCCCCCTTACCTGTATTAACATTGCCCCGGAGCATCAGGTGCAATAAGTGATGCCATGAGAATCTGTAGAATAGCTGAATGTCGCTGTAGCCGAGAAAATCAGTGATATCCGGATTGTCATCGCCAACAGCCGCCTCCGGATATTCCTTCTTGTCTTCAGGAATGCGGTAACGAAATTTGAGATATAAAAGCAAATTGGAACAATAATAATAAGGCGATATGTATAACAAATTCCAGCTCCGTGAAATGGGAGGCTTCTGACCGTTCGATTCGTGTTCGAAACCTATATCCGCACCTACCTGTCCGGAATGGAATGGAAACCGTTTGGTGCGATAGAATAGTTCCGGGTTATAATTAGTTTCGCGGAATGGGGCGGAATTATTATGATCATAGGCCTGCCAGAAAGAAATCTGGGTATAAGCGAAATATACCGGTAAGTCGAATATGCGGTGTTTTGCACTCATTTGAAATACCGCTTCTGTTCTTGCCCCGTTGTACTCGTCGGAGAAGGTAGCCGGCAACATAAACATATCTTTATGTAATGACAGGCCCGGTCCGGTTCGAATCAACTGGAAACTCTCCGGCAGTTGCTCGGCGTGAAAAGGTTTCACAAAAAAAATGACCAGCAAAAAAGAACAGGAAAGAATAGACGTGCACCTGGTTATAGGCATTGTTACAAGACCTCTTCTCATGCTCAATTCTGGTTTACGGCAATTGGCCCGGTCGAAACTTATCGATACGGAATGTGTTATTCCGCACTTCCATATTGATAATGCCGAGCCTTATACTTGGTCATAGAAAAAAACCTCTCCCGATCAGAAATTCCAGACAAAGTCGATATACGGGATCCAATCGACTGCATCATCCAATGTGTTGCCATATATATCTTCTTCATCGCTTCCGTCGTCGTAAGAAAGTCCGATCCCGATATCGACGGTCATTTGTTCCCCTAATAATCTTATCCCGGCCATACCGATCATTTTTTGATCTGCTTCGCCCGGAATCCCGACCCTTCCTTCACAACTCTACCCGCAATTTTCATATGATTTTAAATTTAAAAATCATAGGCTATTTTATTCAAGATGTCAATCGAAATTAGTCATCAGTCATGTTCGATTATCATCCGTTTGCTTCCATCGAAAAGGCTATAGTTTAACCGAATCGGGGGAAAGAAGCCCGGGGAAATTAATATTGGTATTGTCATGGGCTTTAAGATAGCCTCAGTATTAACAAAGGTTTTTTCTTTGGAAGTCTTTAACAACGAATTAACTTTGCCATTACCGGAGGATGGATATGATTCAGAATCGAATCGAGCGACTGTCCTGTCTCTAAAAAAGGTCATAGTTATTTCAGGCTGACAGATTTCCTGGAAATGTTATTTGGGGAACTCAGAAATGGCAAAAGAGCTACGTGAAATCTGGGAACTTATACCGATTGAATGGCTGCTTGGCAGAGAGGCTTTTGTCAAATATCGAACCATGACTGACCTTCTGGGCAGAAATGAAAATGATCGTGAAGTCCTCGAAACCAAAAATTCAATCATTAGATGTAAGCCAATCAGGCGAATATTGGAGAGACAGAACACCGATGAATATTGGGGTAAGCCAAACGATATTTATAGCTGGTGGCCCAAAAAGGATACTACCTTCTGGATTCTGGGAGTCCTGGGGGATTTTGGTTTGGATCGGGATCATCCCCAAATAGCCGCCGCTTGCGAATATGTTTTCAGAACTCAACTCCCCGGTGGGGGATTTGGATGGGCGCCGCCGCCAACTCCAGCCGATTGTTTTACCGGTATATTGACCGAGTCCCTGGCAAAACTGGGCTATGTCTCTGATCCAAGGTCGCAGAAAGCCTATGCATGGCTTCTGAACCGACAACGACTTGACGGCGGCTTCTGGTGCAAGAATACCGGGCTTCCGGGAGGTTCCCGGGAGAGAGAGCCAAGTTGCGCCTTTGCCACTCTGTGTGTGATGGGAGCCTTCGCCCGAAATCCGGATCTCGCCGATGGCGAGTCAGTCAGAAGAGGTTTAAAATTCCTTTTAAAATGCTGGGAAAACAGGGGGAAAATCAAATATGCCGGTCATGATTCGGAAATCGGCCGGGGCTGGGAAAAACTGAAATATCCTTATACTGATTATAGAATTCTGAAATATCTTGAGGTCCTTTCACAATTTGAATTGATAAGAAATGACCCCAATGTACATGAAATGATTGATTTGCTTCTTGGCAAGGGTGATACCTCCGGCCGTTATTTTGCGGAGTCTATCCATAAAGCCTGGTCTGATTTCGATTTCGGTCAGAAACGTATACCAAGCAGGTGGATAACATTTCTGATGTACCGCATTATAAAGCGGTTTATTACCTAATTCTTAATATTTCTGACTGGTTCTAAAAACACTATATTTGATCCGATATGAATCAATCGAAGGCCCATCTTTATTGGTACCTGATTCTTCTCCTCCTGCATCTGGCTCACATAATCGAGGAGGTCTGTGGTAGATTCCGGGCCATAGATATCCTGGGAAGTATGGCAATATTTGTAGCGGTTAATGTCGTCCTGTTCATCGTGCCGATAGTGGTTTTCATATTTATCTGGAGAGGATACCGCCGGGCGCTGTATGCCGGGTTGGTCTATGCCATTCTGATGACCCTTAATGGCCTGGGGCACATCACAGGTTATCTTGTTACCGGCAGGTATTTCGGCGGTTTTGCCGGAGCTATCAGCGGGATCGGTTTTATATTGGTAGCTCCTTTGCTGGTGGCCAGCCTGCGCCGTGAACTGCATTGCCGGGCCGATAAAGCGAGAAAGGAGTAAATTATGATCGGACGCATCTGGCATGGGTACACCACTCCTGAGAATGCCGATGTCTATTTCAATGTGTTGAAAACCGAAGTCCTCCCGGGAATTGCCAAAATGAAAATCCCGGGTTACCGGTCAATTCAGGTATTGCGGCGGCGACTGGATAATGAAGTCGAATTTATAACCGTAATGTGGTTTGACTCGCTGGAAGATGTCAAATCTTTTACCGGCAATGATTATGAAGTCGCCCATGTTCCGGCCAGAGCGCGAGAAGTGCTGAAACGCTTTGATGAGCGTTCTCAGCATTACGAATTGATCGAGGAACTTCATTATTAAGGCCGGGATGGATAAATCCCGGCCCTGATATTTATCGGCACACATCCAATCGATATGGCAATTTGATTGAAAAGCGCTTTATCAAATCTTGTCCATAATAGAATAAGCGAATAGCATCCCGAAATCGATCTATCCCCAGTTCTTCATGATTTCCCCGAAACAACTCAAGCCGCTCCAGATCACTCCGCCATAACCGCCTCCCGGTTGTGTCCAGGCGCCCGACAGGTACAAATTTTTGATCGGGGTTATCTGAGGCAAACGATTGGGCATGGCGTTATTAAGAGTCTGATCCCAGCCATATATCCCGCCGCGGTAATTGGTGGTGTAACGGACATTGGTCAGTGGGGTTCCGATTTCCTTGACCTCAATTGCCTCGCGTAAACCCGGCATCAGGGTCTGTTCAACCCGATCGATCAGGTAATCGGCAATTCGTTCCTTATCGGCCTTATAGGCCTCCTTGCGATTGTTGAAATAATCGGTTTCGTATTTTTTCCAGTAATCGTACCCCATCAGGGAGATGATATTGACGGTATTCTTGCCTTCCGGCGAATAACCCTTATAGAGGTTATCGTAAAGAGTCAGGCCGTACCCGCCCTCATCTTCGATTCGCCCCTCGACCATGGCGTTGAATGCGGCTTCATAATCATAGCCGGTCATATAAAAAATCTCGGTATCTTTTAATCCCAGCTCGCCGACCAGGTCCTTTTTGAGACCGAGCCATACCTGAAATGATGAAAGCGATACCGTATATCCGGATATCTTTTTAAGATAATCGGTCAAATTGTCTCCGGGTGTCATGAGTTTTTTGAAAGTGTCGGGGACATTGACATTGGAAATGACGGCCCGGGCATGATAAGTTTTATTGTCGGCCGTGCGGACACCATATGCGGTGCCGTCTTTAATAAGTATTTCATCGACGGCGGTGTTAAGGATCACTTTACCGCCATGCCCCTCGATAAATTTAACAAAACCGTCCGAAATCACCTGCGAGCCGCCTCTGGAATAGTAGCCTCCGTTTTCAAGATATCCCATAAACGGAAGGGCATAGTAAATGGGGGATAGTTTCGAAGGCGGGAGACCATAGTATCCCCATTGAACGTTTATGATACCGCGGAGTTTGATATCCTTGATATAAGAATCGACTATTTGTCCCCAGGGCTGGCTGTAGGCTTTGAACAGGCAGGGATAATCGAAGGGGAATTTCCCATAGTCGATCTCTCCTTTCTGACTCTGGAGTTTGCCTATATCGCTGTTGATGCCCCGCATGGTTTCGAACAACGAATCGATACCCGGGGCTTCATCGGGAAAAAGTTTCTTGAGTTGATTGATATATCCGTCAGGATCACATTGAGGGCAGGTGATATCATAATCGGGGAAAACGGCGCGAAAGGTGCTGGGATGAGGAACAAATTCCACTCCGGTGATTTCAGGGAATCCCTGAATATACCGCCGCCCGTCTTTCTGCGGTACTGACGTCGAATGCAGCGATACATCGAACTGAAATCCGCCGGGGCGTTTGAAGGTGGTGGCGTATCCTCCGGCGCGGGTATGTTTTTCCAGCACCAGGGCCCGAAATCCCTGCCGGGCGAAAGCCGCCGCCGCCGACAATCCGCCCAGTCCGGAACCGATTACGATTACATCCCAACTTTCGGGATCGCCATCCGAGGCGAATGATCCAAGCGGAAAAACCGACCAGTCAAAAGCAATGACCGGAGCGCTCGCGAGAATCATTTTAATAAAATTCCGTCGTGACTGATGTTCGTTTATCATAAAAACCTCCCGAATTAGTTTATGAATTGATTTTTATACTACTATGGTATCAGTCTATTTTACGATCAGGCGATTAACAATGTTACAATACCGCAAAACCTGAATATAAATTAAGGTGTATTTATTAATTAAGACAACCTGTAATTTCAATAAAGAATATTATAATATTTAAACCTGCCACTTCACTTCGGGCAGATGATTATCCCCGCCACATATTAATTGACACTTTTAAGCCCCCCTTTTATCTTGTTCGCATAACCTATCACTGAGACTGAATTGGAAATTACCTATTTAGAGCTCTATATTTTATGGAGATAGAATGATATCAATTCGCGAATTACAGCCCGGCGATGATCTGGCGGAAGTTCTGAGATTATGCCGGGAGTTCTTTTTGGAATATGAGAACCATCATAAGGAATTTTTCGATACCGATAATCTCTGCGATGACGATATCTCCGGGAGATTTCTGAAATCTCTGGAGTCCGATGACAGTGCCACTCTTATCGCCCTGGACGAAAATAAAATCATTGGTTATGCCTCGCTTGCCATCGGCAATCAACCCCGGTTTTACAAAGTCAAACGAGTCGGCCATATTTCGGCTCTTATGGTGGCGAAAGAATATCGGCGCCGGGGAATCGCTACCCGGATTTTGGAAGAATCCGGGAGCTTTTTCAGGCGGCACGGTATTAAATATTACACTTTTTATACATCGGTTGCCAATCATGATGCTATCGGGCTTTATGAGAAAATAGGCCTGGAACCGCTTCATATATCATACTTAGGGGAAACATAAATTCCAA
Source organism: Candidatus Zixiibacteriota bacterium (assembly GCA_016933955.1). Lineage (NCBI taxonomy): Bacteria > Pseudomonadati > Candidatus Zixiibacteriota > Candidatus Zixiibacteriota bacterium. The sequence goes on along the minus strand of JAFGTT010000036.1, from coordinate 174,662 downwards.
TAACAGGCGGCGGGTAGTCCGAACTGACCATTTTTTAGGAATAAGTTATGTCACATGATCAGGATCCATTTAAAGGCCGGGCCGAAAATTATGACGCCGAAAGTATCAAATGCCAGTGGCATGGCCCCTCGGTTATATTCGGGATGATGTATCCTCATGTTAATCCCGGCGAATCTTTGCTCGATCTCGGTATTGGTACCGGTCTGGGCGCGCGCCTGTTCCATAAGGCCGGCCTGAAAATATATGGCCTGGACAGCTCCGATTCAATGCTGGTAGTATGCCGAAAGAATCATTCGTCGTTTAATCTGATGAAGCATGATTTGCAGGCTATGCCCTGGCCATATGATAATAGCAGTTTCAATCATGTTATTTCTGTCGGGGTTATTCATTTAATTTCCGATCTTCATGCCGTTCTCCTGGAAATTAGCCGGATTATGAAACCTGGCGGTTTCTTTGGATTCGACTATTACCCCTATTATTCCTCCAATCCAGATAATTTCCTCGAATTGAAAAAAGGCATCTATGAATACTATAATGCGGAGTATGATCATTATTGCTACCGCCATTCCCCCGACTATATCGCACGTCTACTCACGGAACTCCGTTTTAGTATGATAACAGAAACGGAATTCCTGGCGTCCAAGGATCAGAAGAAATACTTCAAAACCGTAATATCCCGGCACTGAATATGTTTTCATCACCTGCTGATAATCGGCCCGAATGGTCAGTGAAAGGTCATCGGCACCTTATGGTTTCATTATTTGATTTCCTTCTGATCATTAACAGCTGTTTTTCGGGCGGCTTTATTAGTATAATAGGCAACTTGAAAAAGACGAAAAACCATGAGTAAACAGGACAGAAATCTCGGTCCCAATAATAAATCGGGTATCAGGTTTATCCTTCGCGCTCTTGACTCGCGCAACTATCGTCTTTACTTCGGTGGTCAGGGGATCTCGCTGATCGGCACCTGGGTTCAGCGGATTGCCCAAAGCTGGCTGGTTTACCGTCTCACCGATTCGGTATTCCTTCTGGGTGTGGTCGGATTCAGTACCCAAATTCCGACCTTTTTGGCGGCGCCGTTTGCCGGCGTAATCGTCGATCAGAGAAATCGCTATCATATTCTAATTGTCACTCAGATTCTGGCGACCATCCAGGCTATGATACTGGCCATTCTGGTATTAACGAATTATGTTCAGGTCTGGCATATTATTGCACTGGGAGTGATTCTTGGATTAATAAACGCCTTTGATATGCCATCGAGACAATCTCTGCTGGTCGAGATGATTGAACGCCGAGAGGATTTAAGCAATGCGATTGCCCTCAACTCGACCATGGTCAATGGCGCCCGCCTGATCGGGCCAACCATAGCCGGATTGTTGATTGGAGCGGTCGGTGAGGGTATTTGCTTTTTAGTGAATGCCGGCAGTTTCTTCGCAGTGATAATGGCGCTTCTGGCCATGAGGTTAAAAACGGAAAATATAAAAATACGTAAAAGTAATATACTCGTGGATTTCAAGGAAGGTTTTAAATATGCCTTTGGCTTTCCCCCGATAAGGTCTATCCTGATATTGCTGGCATTGGTAAGTATAATGGGAATGCCTTATACTGTCCTCATGCCTGTTTTTGCCAAAGATATTCTTCATGGCGGACCACATACGCTCGGTTTCCTGATGGCTTCGGTCGGAACCGGCGCCTTGATAGGGGCATTATATCTGGCTTCGCGGAAAACCGTTATCGGTCTGGAAAAAGTCATTACCTTCGCCGCAGGGACTTTCGGGATCGGGCTGACACTTTTTTCATTTTCACATTACCTGTGGCTGTCGATTGGTCTTCTGTTTTTCGTCGGTATGGGAATGATGATGCAGATGGCCGCCAGCAATACAATTTTGCAGACTATCGTCGATGATGATAAGCGCGGCCGGGTGATGAGTTTCTATGCCATGTCATTCTTCGGTATGGCGCCCCTGGGCAGTCTCCTGGCAGGAAGTCTGGGCAGCAGGATCGGAACACCGGTCACGGTTATGATCGGTGGAATATGCTGTATTATCGGCGCCCTGGTTTTTCTGTATCGACTGCCTGCCTTAAGAACGCTGGTGCGCCCGATTTATTGTAAGAAGGGAATTCTACCCGAATTGGCAACAGGTCTTCAGGCCGCCAATTCCATAAATGAGCGGCCCTGACTGTGTTTTGCTGTGGAATAAAATTATCGCGGAACTTTTTGATATATCATTAGGGAAATATAAAAAACGCCGAAATAATCCGTCTTACACCGAGCGAATCATACCTGAAATAAAAAACCTGCCGATGGTATCTCCATCGGAAGGCTTATACTGATTACATGTTAATTGTTTATTAATTCTCTGTCTGTGAACTCAACTGCCGGATCGACCGCTTGATCGGAATCGTGAATCTCGATTTGACCCTATCGTTCAGTTCGATCGTCATCGATTTCTCGAACTCCTGATCGATGTACGCTTTGAGTATCTCGATTTCACCCTTCTTTGATTCCCCCGGTCCGATTTTCTTCGGCAGATCGACCTTGAACATCCCCGGAGCGATATCGACCAGCTTGACTTCGAGGGGTTCGTCGGAAACATTGGTGATGGTGAAATCGAGGCTCTTCCTCTCTTTGTCATCGAACTGGGAGATATCGAACTTGTATGGCGCTATTTTTATCGGGGTGGTTTCCTCGGGATTGATGATTACCTCGGCGGTGAAAACGACATTAACAGCATCGGGTCCCATATTGGTGGTCAATGACGGCCTTTTTTTCTGGGGACCACTGTAACTTCGTGTCGAAAAGATAACCTCAAGATTGGTACTGTCGCCCGGAGCCAGCTTACTTTTCTGCAGCGGGGCTTTGGTGCATCCGCACCCAGGTTTGAGACTCAGGATCTTAAGGGTATCGGTCCCGGTCGATAGAAGTTGATATTGGTGGCTTATTGCGGCATGCTGGGGAACATAGCCAAAATCGAAATGGTTTTCCGGTATGGTGAGTTTTGGCTGGGCCATGACCGCCCCGGACATTAAAACTACCCCCAAAATCGTGACAAATATTCCAATCATTCTGATCATGACAGACTCCTACGAAAATAATTTCCTGGTTGCGTGCCCTAACAGGCTGGTTGACTCTTTGCGATAGATGGGTAAAACATTGTCTATTTCACAGCAGCCCAGTTCAATAATGGCCTTTATTATCAACTGAACATCTTTTTCGGTTTTCAGATCGGAAATACTCAGGTGGCAGGTTTCATTGCACTCCCCGACTTTCAACTGAATTTCCTTCTTTTCGATGGAATTAAGTAAAGTGGCGGCTTTGTCTTTTTCCATCCCCAGGGCATCAAGCAAAGGCACAATCCCCTTACTGTCCATAGCAATACTCCGGTCAACCCCCGAGATGGATATTTCATATCCCACCTTCTCCCGGAAACTGAATGGTACCAGCGCCAAAAAAGCCAGTAATACTACGGCAACACCCAAACCCAGCTTCCCGAAGCCGATCTTGCCCAAAAATCCTCCGGCCCCGCTTCTTTGCCGAAACACCCTTGAACCATCTCCGGTTTTTACAACCATTTCACGGAGACTGCCAATCGGCATCTCGAGTTCCGGCCTCATCCGGCCGACCGCCTCGATATCCCGGCGAATCTCCTGTTCGGCCCGAACCAGATCGGAACATCGGCAACAAACCTTCAAATGTTCCAGTAATTCATTATCGTTCTCGTACCGGTCGGGTTGCCAGTCAGCCTCGGTCAGTTTCTTTTGAGCTTGACGACATCGCATAATTTACAGACTCCCTTTTAATATCACCGGCCGCTTTTTCCGATAAAGACTCCCCAACCGCCGGCGCATCTTCGCCCTGGCCCTTATCAGCCGCATCTTAATCATCCCCTCGTTTTTTTTCATCATCGCCGCCAGTTCGGAAATTTTCCATCCCTCCAGATCAGCCAGTACGACAATCATCCGATCCTCGGCCGAAAGAACCTCAAGAGCAAACTCCAGCCTTCGCCGGGCATCATACTGCCCCGAGGGATTCTCCGACCAATCACAATCGTCGATATTAACCGACATAGCGATAACTCTTTTCCACCAGGGTTTGCGGAATCGACTTTTGAAATTATTACCGATTATCCGGAAAAGCCAGGGGCGGAAAGACTCGGTTTTTTTGAGTCCTGCAAACCCGCCGTATGCTCTGACTATCGATTCCTGATAAAGATCATCTCCATCATCAATATTTCCGGTCAATCGAAAACAATATGCTCTGGCCTCCACATGTTCCTTCTCCACAAGCCGCCAGAATAGATCTTCAAGTTTTCCCATCTACCTAAACAGATGCTTTTAAGGGTTCCTGAGTAACAAAAATTTTTTTCTTTTGAATTTTACCCCGGATTTGCCAAATAGTTCTTAAATGGTCACTTGGGTGTCCATGTGATTGGATATAATATGTGATCCATCTTGCCGAACATCCGTCAATCTGATATATTGAACTCCGGAATCAATAATTTTAAATCCAATCCGGGAGAGTGACCGATGATGACCGATAAGGGTTCCTGGAAACGCGGTTATATACAGGTTTATACCGGGAACGGCAAGGGAAAAACAACTGCGGCCCTCGGTCTGGCTCTTAGAGCCGCCGGTGCCGGTTTGAAAGTCTTTATCGGTCAATTCGTTAAAGGGATGAAATACAGCGAAATCGATGCCCTTTCGAAATTCTCCGATTTGATCACGGTCAGGCAATACGGACGGCGATGTTTTATCCGGCAGGAACCTGAAGAGGAGGATATCCGGCTGGCGCGCTCCGGTCTCGAGGAAGTCGGCAAAATCATCGCCTCCGGGGAATATAAGCTGGTTATCCTCGATGAAGCCAATATCGCAGTCTATTTCAGGTTATTCCCGGTCGATGATTTATTAAAACTAATCGACTCCAAACCGCCCGACATCGAGCTGGTCATAACCGGGCGTTATGCTGATCCGCGGCTTATCGAGCGGGCCGATCTGGTTACCGAAATGCTGGAAATCAAACACTATTACACTGGCGGAGTCGAGGCGCGCAAGGGTATTGAAAGCTGACCGGCGGTAATTCGGGATTGAGTTTGGTCCGACCTTTAAGATATTGTCTGTCATCGTTGGAATGGATTAATAATATTCCTGCTTATTATCATAAAGGAGGCGATCATCAATGCCATATAAAGGAACCAACCGCTATCAGACTTTTTTGAAAGCCGGGCGGACAATAACCGATAAGATTTCACGCCTCAATGGAGTGGTCGGTATCCTCGGAACCGGTTCCATCGGTCGCCGTTTTGGAGACAGGCATTCCGATCTGGATCTCATCGTCTATGCAAACAGGGAGCATGTTAAAAATATCGACCGGCTGGTGAGTATCGGCTGGATTGAGTACAAAGGCATTAGCTATGATATTGTGGTGAGAACATATGAAAAAGCCCTGAAGGCCAAATCGCCGTCGGCCTACTGGACCCAGGTGATGCGATGGGATCGCCAGAATTCGCAAATCTTATATGATTCCGACAATCGAATCAGAGATCTTCTTAAAAGCAAACTCGTTTATCCGGATCGGGAACAGAAAAAGCTGATGGCGCGTTATCACCGTGAGATCCACGAATACCTGGTTTTCTTTCCGGATATGTGGGCCACCCGGGGAAGCCTTTATAATGTGGTCGACGCCCTGGGCCGCGCCGTCCAGTCTATAATCCTCTGGATTTACGCCAAAAACAAGGTTTTTGAGCCATTCATTTCTAAATGGCTTTTCTACCATCTGGAAGAAAAAACCATTCCGGAGCATATTTATCTGAAGACTCTTACCAGAGTGTTTTCCGGCCGTGTGAGGAATCTGGAAGATGCTTTAAGATGCCGGGATGAGTTGCTGAATTTATGCAATCGGATAGGTCTAAACTGGGAAGTTTATAATTTAAACGAAGTCAGCGAACGGTGCCAAAAAAACTGGGTAAAAATCTCGCCTGAAAGCCACCGTTTGTTGACATGGTAACCAGGAATCCATCCGCCGAGTCTTTTAATGATTATCAGGAATTTATTTTCGACCGAGACGCTCGGCCAGCCAGGCGATTTTCCCCGGTGAGCCTTTCAATTTCGAGGCCCAATCCGGATCCGGATCGCGAAAATAAACATCATAGCGAAGGGTGACAATCCCTTCAATCGACTCGAATTCTCCGGCCGCCTCGAACATACGATGGAAAAACAACGGATAGTTATAGTCTTCCGGCAGTTCCATCATCTGTTTTCGGTCCAGTAATTTGAGAGCTCCAACCAGGGCGGTTTGATGCAGGAAAATGCGATGAGTGACATTGTTGCGGCACATCTCGGCCAGAATCGGATCGCTGTAGAGAATTTTAAATCCGGTCGCCCAGTTGCGGAGAATACCATGTTCGGGTCTGACTACCAGCAATCCCGCGTTGAAATAAGCCCGAATGGTCTGTTTGTCGGCCGGAGTAACCATGGAAAATAACAGGCTGTCATCGATTTCCAGAAGCCGGTATATCCTTTCCCAGAATTTATCGGGCGGTTGGGAATAAGGCGAGCCGGAACGATTATGCATGACCGGCCGGTAAGCAAAACCAATTTGCGGATCAAGCTTGAATTTCTCCGGTTCCTCCAGAACAATGGTATCCTCATCCATCCAGATCAGGACTTCGGTTTTCCCGACCGCCTCCGTTTCCGCCCGGGCGGCGGCGTATACTTTACCGGCATAATAAAACCAATGCGATTCCTTCGGGACTGAGACGGTTTTAAATTCAATCCCGAGTGAGGACAGTTTATTCTTCAGGGTGGAATCGGTCATTGTGGTGTTATCGGGCGTATATACCCGGATCGGCGCCTCGCGGAATCTCCCTCCGAATTGACGGATACTTTCGGCGAGGTAACAAATATTATTCAATTCTTCATCATTGGCGGCAAAGACGGCAAAAATAATGGTCGCTTTCGGCGGTTGTTGCTTTTTGACCGGTTGATCCATGAGTCCCTCTCCGGTTTGTGGTTGACCGACTGAGGCCGTAATGGCCATCATTAACAAGGCGGCAAATAACATCCTCGGTGTGCTCATGGGGGAACTTCCGCTTAAGTTCGATTTAAACGACCGTTCATTACCTTTTATATACCTGTTGATACGCCCTGTCAACAGGTTTGTTGCAGAGTGATACCATTCCATCTTAAAATATATCCCCCAATTCCCTGAAGCGTTTATATTCTAATCCACCCACCGCAAATATGTGGGCTTTTTTAGCATGATTTTGTAATTGCCATTTCGCCTGATATAATCCATCATGTGTTTTGTATTCGGATTTCGATTGCTAATAGGAATTTAATAATTATCATAATGGGTATAATATCAGCGGCTGTCTGACGGCAGTTCTCCGCAACATGAAAACCACTCACCCGGATCGGAGAGATTTTGAAAATACTCGTCACAGGTGCAACGGGATTTATTGGCACTTGCCTTATACGCAGATTAATCCCGAAAGGATACCGTCTGCGCTGTCTGGTTCGAAAAACCAGTCGGACCAGGGCTTTGGCCGAGCGCGAAATTGAATTGTTTATAGGTGATGTTACCGATAAGGATACTCTGATAAAAGCCATGACCGGGTGCAACCGGGTGCTCAATCTCGCCAATGTGTACTCCTTTTGGGAACGCGACCCTCGAATATACTATGAAGTGAATGTCGAAGGTACGAGAAAGGTTATGGAAGCGGCGCTGGAAATGGGGATTGACAAGGTGGTTCATGTCAGTACGGCGGGCATTTTCGGCCGACCGTCCGAAATTCCTTTTTCCGAGGAAAGCCCGGTTGGTCCGAAACGCTTTTCCGAGTACTTCCGGACTAAGTACGAAGGGGATTTGATCGCCTGGAAGCTGTATAAGGAGCGACATCTACCGCTGGTCATGATCTATCCGGTGGCGGTCCTCGGCCCGGGTGACACCAAAGCAACCGGGCAATATATTGCACGCCTGATAAATAAAAGGCTCCCGGCCACGGTTTTCGAAAATAAAAGATTCACTTTTGTGCATGTTGAGGACGTGGCCGAAGCCATTATTAAGGCGGCGGAAAAAGAAAATAATTTTGGCGAGAAATATATAATAGGAAATCAATGTTTGACTTTCGGCGAAATAAACCGAATGGTAAGTGAAATTGCCGGTGTGGCCTTACCCGGAATACGAATGCCTGATTTTCTGACAATGATCAACGCCCGGTTGCTGACTATTCTGGCGAATATTATCAAAAAGCCGCCGTTATGGGGAATGGCCACGGACCAGATGCGAGTGATGAAGGCGGAATTTGTAGCCGATGGATCAAAAGCCGAAAAAGAACTGGGGATCACCTATACGCCAATAAGAAATGCAATTGAGGAAACCATAATTTCAATTCGCAAAAATACTTGAAATTATAAAAGAATCATCGGGATCGAATAACATAGAAATCTTCCGGCCAAGTTCTTGTACCATGAAAAAAAAACCGCCATACAAAGTCCGTCTGATACACTGGAACAAAGAGGAAGCCCAAAAGAAGATTCAAATATTAAAAAAGGCCGGTTATGAGATCGTTTTTAGACTGATCGATCAGGCCGAATATCGAAAACTGCTGAATGAGCAGTATGATGCCGTCTTGATCGACCTGACCCGGATGCCATCGCAGGGACGCGATCTCGGAATGGCCTTAAGGCAGAAAAAAACCACACGGAATATCCCCCTGATTTTTATCGAAGGCGAACCATCCAAAGTCGAGAAAATCAAAACTCTCCTGCCCGATGCGCTCTATTCTTCCTGGGATAAAATCAATGTGGCCATTGCCGGGGCGATAGCCTCGCCGCCCGAGGATCCGGTTAGACCGAAATCCATCATGGATGCCTATATTGGAACACCGCTGGTCAAAAAGCTGGGTATCAAATCGAACTCAACCCTGGGTTTGATCGATCCCCCTGATGATTTTATATCCTCCCTTGGTAAACTTCCGGATAATGTCAAAGTGAAAAAACGGCTCGGCCCCGGAAAATCTGATCTGATCATCTGGTTTGTCGCCGATAAAGCAGTATTATCGAATGACCTTGTTAAAAAAGCTCGCTCCATGTCGGAAAAGGGCGGCCTCTGGATTGCCTGGTCCAAAAAGGGAACCGGGGTAGCCGGTGATCTGACCCAGAACGAAGTTCGTAAAATAGGCCTTGACTCCGGCCTGGTCGATTATAAAATTTGCTCCATCGATAAAACCTGGTCAGGATTGCTTTTTACTCGTCGGAAGAAAAATAAATAAAAAACTGCCGCATATCAGGCAATTCCGGGAAAATTAATCTATATTACTGCCAGACAATAGAATAACCGATATCAAGCCATTTTTCACAATAAAAACGAATAAATATTATCAATTATTATTGACAATAATATTAAATTAATTAATATAATGATGAAACAATATTAATTATATTTAGTATAGAATGGTGAGAATAAATGAAAATAAATGAGGGAAAAGAAATGATAAAAGACTGGCAGGAACTACAAAGAATGACCCGGGGCGAGGCGGTGATTATCGAACGGATACGACTTAAAGAAAGCGGTATTGCTATCGAAGGGGAATTCGAATTACCTCCCCTGGCTTGTTTGACCGACGAGGATCAGGTTTTTGCGGCGGCCTTCGTGCGCTGCCATGGTTCTATCAAGCAGATGGAAGAATTTTTCGGGATAAGTTATCCGACTGTTAAAAACCGTCTTAACCGGATTGCCGAGAAGCTTGATTTTGTCAAAATCGAATCGGCGCCGGCCCGAAGTGAAACTCTCGACCGTCTCGAGCGCGGCGAAATCACCGCCGAGCAGGCTATAAAGATGCTTCGGGAACAAAAACGATAACAATGGGGAGTTGATGCAATGTCAAACAGTAAAATGCTTGCTCTGGAACTTCTGGCTTGCGGCCGAATCGATGTGGCTACAGCGGAGATGTATTTGCGGGGAAACCTGACTATGCCGGTGGAATGTGTGCTTCCGCCGAACCGGGAAATCAGTCACCTGCTTTATTCGGTCCGGCCAATTTGGGAATCCGATAGATCGTTCCCACCCCTCCGTGAAAATAGTTTTGACATATTAAACCCATTTTTATGAAAGGAGACAGAAATGTCAGAAGAACGCCGTCAAATATTGAACCTGCTGGCACAGGGAAAAATCAATGCCGATGAAGCCGAAAGATTGATTGAGGCGCTGGGCGAAGGGGAGACAAAATCGGACAACAAAAGCTACTCGGGCTGCCGGGCCAAATACCTCCGGGTGCTGGTGGAGCCCAAAGAAGGGCACGATGGAGAACATGTCAACATAAAGATACCCCTTCAAATTATTCGGGCCGGTGTCAAACTGGGCAAAATTATTCCAGGTGATGCCAAATCCAGTGTCAGCCGGGCTCTAAGTGAAAACGGAATCGAGATCGATCTGAATGAATTGAAATTGGATAAAATCGAGAAGATACTGGCCGCCCTCTCCGATACCAGTATCGATGTCGATAGCGACCGGGAGCGGGTTAAAATTTCGACTGAATGATCTTGGCGATTGATCAGGAAACCGGTTCCGGCACTTTTCGATCCAATTCGTTGCGGATCGCCCCGGCCAGGGTATCACGCGAGTATGGTTTCTTGACCAATTCTCCGGCTCCAAGCTCCTGCATTTGTTTAACCCGCTCGGATGGAGCATAACCGGTGACCATGATAGCCTTCTGATCGGGATTAATGGCCTTTATCGATTTGAAGGTGTCCAGTCCGTCCATTCCCGGTTCCATAATCATATCCATAACCATCAAATCGACCCGGTGATTTTTAAGATATTCCAGGGCCTCTTTGCCGGATGATACTGCGCTGACCCGGTAACCCATACTTGCAATCAACTGCACCGTTATTTCCCGGTGCTCATCGCAATCCTCGACCAGCAGGATAGTCTCATCTCCGCCAAGATCTTTTTTCTTTGCGTCGGTTTTATTCACGTATTCACGGGTAGCGGGAAAATACAGAGCGAATTCGGTGCCATGACCAACTTCGGAGATAATATCATAATGGGCATTATGGTCTTTTAATATCCCGTAAACCACCGAGAGGCCCAGACCGCTTCCGGATCGGCCGATTTTTTTACTGGAATAGTACGGTTCGAATATTTTATCGACCAGGTTTTCCTCGATTCCCATTCCGGTATCCTTGATCCGGACAACGACATAATCGCCGTCGGGAACACGTTCATGCACCGTCCCGTGATCATCGACGGTTTCGAGTCCGGTCGAGATATGTAATTCCCCGCCATCGGGCATGGCATCGAAAGCGTTGACCACCAGGTTCATAATAATCTTGGACAGATGCGTCGCGGAGCCGACTATGGCCGGCAGGTTCTCCTCCAGCAAATGCCGGAATTCTATTTTAGGGCAGTCTTCACGAAGTCTGATGAAATTAGGTGAATCGAGGTAATTTTTAACTACTTCATTGAGATCGGTCGGTTGCATGATGTAGCGCCCGCGGCGGGCCAGAGTCAAAAGGTCCTGAATTACAGCCACCGCTTCCTGCGCCGATTTTCCCATCCGCTGAACCTGTTTAACGGCCGGGCTGTCGGGCGGCAACTTGGGTAGAATCAGATCGGGATAGGCTACGATCGGTGTCAGGATATTATTCAGATCATGAGCCACGCCCCCGGCCAGAAGACCGAGAGATTCCATTTTTTCGGCCCGGCTGAGTTTCTCCATCAATTTCTGCTTCTGTTCCTCCTCGAATTTACGGTCGGTAATATCGACATGGGTGCCGACCATTCGAACCAATGAACCTTCGGGATCGCGCTCAACCACCTTACCACGGCTGAGAATCCAGCGATATTCATCGGATTTGGTTTTCATCCGAAATTCCATATGAAAACCGTCATTATTCCTATCCACGCAATCACGGATCGTTTCATTGACCATATTCAAATCATCGGGGTGAAGCATATTACTCCAGGAATCATAACTTGGAATGAATTCATAAGGTTCATAACCGAGCATGGTATAGAATCGCGGGGCATAATATATTTTGCCGGTTTTAATATTCCAGTCCCAGAGACCGTCCGAAGTCGCCTCGAGCGCCATGGCCAGCCGTTCCTCGCTTTCCTGCAGGGCCTGGTCGGTCCGGCGTCGTTCGCTGATATCGAGTACGGCGGCGAAAGACCCGATAAATTTGCTGTCTTCATCGAATCGCGGTGAGGCTGATACCATGATACTTTTTTCGTTTTTCAGCCCGGTGGTGATATCGATAATATACTGGGATTTCTGATTCTTCCGGCGGATTTCGTTCTGAGCCATTATAAAATGACGGCTTTCCTCGGAAAAATAATCCAGCAGGCATTTCCCGATCATTTTCTCCGGCGATTCCTCATCGAAAATCCTGGCAAAGGCCGGATTGCAGTACTGAATGACCTCGTTCTCATCGGCCGCGCCGATACCCTCCAGAACCCCCACGAAAAGTTGCTGATACCGTTGCTCGGATTGCCGAATTGCATCCTCGGCCTCTTTGCGACCCGTGACATCGTGCATAAAGCCTTCCAGATGCATCAACCGGTTTTCGTTAAAGATTCCCTGTCCGAATTCCTCAATCCATCGCCATTGCCCGGATTTATGGCGAATACGATAAACCAGATGATACGGCCGGCATTTTTCAAGAGCCCGGTTGATTGTCTCATAAACGGAATCGCTGTCATCGGGATGGAACAGGTCGGTGATACTGACCCGGTATTCAAGGAAATCCTCCTTGGAATAACCGGTCAGGTCTTTTATGCGGTCATTCAGATACATCATGGTGTACTTGGAATCGTTGTGACACAAATAAGCCGCCCCGGGTAAATTCTCGGCCAGCATCCTGAAACGGTTTTCGCTTTCCACCAGCGCTTTCTCGGCGATTTTACGTTCGCCGATATCCCGGACCACCCCGGTTATCTGGATTATCCGGTCACCCTCCCTCACAATTCTGGCCCGCTCTTCAACATAATGCAAATTGCCGTACTTATTTACCAGGCGAAACTCGGAGGGAAACTCCTGACCGGTTTTGATCATTTCCGAAAAATCGTGCATCACCCGCTCGATATCATTGGGATGAATGAAATCACTCATTTTGTGTCCGATAACTTCCTCGGGAGTATAACCGTAGCCGGCTACCTGGGGACTGACAAAAGTAATGATGCCTTTGGAATCGCAGGAGAATATTAAATCGAGGGTATTGGAAACGATCGTCCGGTATTTTTCCTGGGATTGCTTTAAAGCCTCCTCGGCCTTCTTATGAATGGTGATATCCTGGAAGATACCGACCATACGCAGAGGCTGATTGTTATTATCGCGGCCAACGATTTTACCATTAATCCTGATCCATTTATATTCACCGTCTTTCCTTTTCATCCGGTACTCGTCCTCATAATGGGATGTTCGCCCCTCAAGATGGAGTTTGAGAACCGCTCCGGACATCCGGGTATCATCCGGATGAATCAGGCTGTTCCAGAAGCCGGGCGTATTGATGAACTCCTCCGGTCCATAACCCAGTATCCCGGCTGTCCGATGGTCTATTTCCATTCTCCCGGTCGATAAATCCCAATCCCATAAGCCCAGATTAGCGCTGGCCAGGGCCAATTCAAGTCTTTTTTCGCTGGCTTGCGATTTGTCCTCGGCTTGTTTTCGGTCGGTAATGTCGCTTAAAAAATTGAGGCTGGCCGGACGCCCCGCCCATTCGATTATGACGGCCTTGTTTTCGATCCAGTGAATCTGGCCATTTTTATGCACGGAACGGAAAAAATAGGACTCTTCTATCTTGTCTCCCGCCAGCCGCCGTTGATGGCGGTCAATAACCATCGCACGATCATCGGGGTGAATAAGATCGGCAAGCGGGCGATCGGTCAATTCCAGTTTGCTGTATCCGGTAATTTCCATTAGCCGCCGGTTAAAATATTTCAGGATATTGTCCTGAGCCACGATAATGGCGTCGCTGGCATTCTCAACCAGCAGGCGGTATTCCTCCTCGGATCGCCTGAGCGCCGTCTCGGCCTTTTTCCACGGCGTAATATCATAAGCCGTTCCCAGAGTGGCGGGGCGGTCATGATATTGCATATTGTCGGCCCTTAAATCGAGCCATAATTCGCCTCGTTTGGGATTGACAATTTTGAGTTCATAGTGAGGGGGCATTTTCCGGCCCTGTTGGCGAGCCTGACCCCGCTCCTTTACCATTTGCCTGAAATCGGGATGAACCACCTCCCAGAATGGAATCTTTTCCAGTTCCTCCCAGCTGTATCCGAATAGATGCAATCCGGCCGGGTTGACATAACGGAAGTAATCGTCCTGAATGACAAAAATGGCCGACGAGGTGATATCCGTCAGAGTTCGGAAAATAATCTCATTTTCCCTCAATATCTTTTCTGTTTTTTTTCTTTCGGATATATCGCGGACAACGGCCCATGTACCCGAAGGATTTCCATAATCGTCCCGCAGGAATTGGGTGCGGATTTCGACCGGGAAGACGGTTCCGTTCTTATGAATATATTCTATTTCGTAGATCTCAGATAGCCGATTTCCCCGGCGTCCGTATGATATTCGCTCCTTTTGCCGGGTATGCCATTGCGGCGGGATCAAATTGAGATAAGACATGCGAAGGAGCTCCTCGCGCGAATAACCGAGCATTTTGCAATAGGCCTGGTTGCATTCGAAAATATTCCCGTTGGTGTCGGTCATGACGAATCCGTCGAGCATGGTTTCATACAATTGCCGATATTTTTTTTCCGAAAGACGGAGAGCGTCATCGGCCCGTTTCCGGTCCGTTATATCACGGGCAATGGCGAGAATATGAATTTTTCCCTCTATCCGAATGGGTACTGTGCTGATTTCCAGGTCCAGTCGGGATCCATCCTTCCTTCTGAGGATAAATTCGTCGGGACCGGTGGCCCGGCCGGAAATATTTTTGGCCATCAGAATTGCGGCCCGGGTAACTTCGAATGGAGCCAGAAGATTGGATTGTATATGTTTCTTTCCGATCAAATCCTCTTTTTTATATCCGATCAAATCCTCGGCCCTCTTGTTTCCATCTATGAAGGTTCCATAAATGTCCGTAACATACAGGGCATCGGGAGCATGTTCAAAGATCAGCCGAAATTTGGTCTCGGAATCGGCGATTTCTTTTTCGCACAGGTTGATTTCGGTGACATTTCGGAAGACCCCCAGGATCCCCGTAATTTGATTATTTCCATCGCGAATCGGAGAAAATGTTCCCTGAATCTCTATCTGGCTTTTATCGGCGGCGATCAGGAAGCATTCCCCTGAGAAGGTGACAGTTTCACCACTGCCAAGGATTCTTTCAACGATACTTTCAATAGTCAGATTCTGACCACGGTCAATTATATTTAAAACATCGATCAGGCCTTTTCCCAGGCTCTCCTCTTCGGAAAGACCGGCCATTTGAAGGGCCGCCGGATTTATGATGTCGATTAATCCCTGAATGTCGGTCAGGACAATGCCCTCTTCGACCGTATCGATAAGGGTCGTCAGCCGGAAATGGTCACCGGACAATGGTTCATCGGGAATGAAATCCTCAGTCCGGGAAACCGCAAGATAATGATCGTCTTTCTCTACCCGATCGGGACCCGGCTCCTCGACGATTGTGAACCCCGATTTCCGCAGAATCTCCCTTAAATCGCTAATATTATTATTACTGGTCTTAATTTTGATTTTCTTTTCCATGGTAGTTCCGTACCTCTGTGATATCTGGAGATATCCGCGACCTTTGTCGGTTCGCCATCTTCGATATTTTTCTCCCTATCTATCCTTATCAGGAGGATTTACACTCCTCATATAAAACTATTAATAATTTTACCTCACATTACGATCCATTATTGTTAAAACAGGCATCAGGATTTCATCGGCCCCCGTTATCCCTCTGATATAATGACGGTATCGGCAAATATGCCCTTTTTTTTCACCAAAAGTAGACCGCTTCGGAAGAGGTTTTCATTTTTAATTCGATCCGGTCGGGCGGAAATTCCCTATTGCCAATCGGCCGACAATATCCGATAGTATGCTGACCATGATTTACAGAAAGACCCTGCGGCATATAATCGGCTGGCTGATAGCCGTAATAATTATTGTTATCCTGGCGCGGACCATTTATATCAACCGCGAGGAACTTCTTGCCTGGGATTGGAAATTCAACTGGTATTATTTACTGCTGTCGATGATTCTTCTGATGGGGGCTTATCTCACCGCCAGTCAGGCCTGGCGGACGATTATAACCGGGTTCGGGTTTCAGCTCAGGCTCCATGAGGCTTTCCGGGTCGTCTACCTGGCCAATCTGGGACGCTATATTCCCGGTAAAGTCTGGCAGGTCTTCGGCATGGTCGGCCTGGCCAAAGAACTGGGAATCCCGGCCCCGACCTCGCTGGCCTCTTTTGCTCTTGTCCAGGGGTATATGCTCCCGGCCTCATTTCTGCTGGTGCCGATTCTACTCGGACGGGGGGAAGCCCTGAAATCGCTTATGATTTACCGCGATTTGACATATCTCGTGATGGGCCTGGTGTTGCTTGTCTTTCTGATTCTGTTTTTCCTGCCGGGAGGACTGAACTGGTCACTTAACCGGATTCTCAAAATTTTCAGGCAGGAACCGGTTAATTATCGTCCCCGTTTTACCAACCGGATCGCCATTTTTTTCTGGTACCTGGTGACCTGGCTCCTTTTCGGTCTTTCTTTCCATGTCTTTCTGGTTGCCCTGATACCGCAATCCGGGATCAGCCCCGATTTCTCCTCAGGGGCTTATATCGCCGCATATAACATGGGCTATATTTCGTTTATCTCGCCGGGCGGCCTGGGAGTTCGCGAATGGGTAATGAAAATCCTCCTGGCGCCCTATATCGGCGTTCCGCTGGCCGCCTCGATTGCCCTGACCCATCGCATCTGGATCACCATCGGGGAAGCCTTCATGTCCCTTCTGGCTCTCCTGACCTAC
Source organism: Candidatus Zixiibacteriota bacterium (assembly GCA_016933955.1). Lineage (NCBI taxonomy): Bacteria > Pseudomonadati > Candidatus Zixiibacteriota > Candidatus Zixiibacteriota bacterium. The sequence goes on along the minus strand of JAFGTT010000036.1, from coordinate 157,688 downwards.
CGGATAAAATCGAAATAGTCTCCCGATGCAGGGCATGTACTATTGTCAACACAGCTCTTAGCTTCCATGATTGTTATCATATGGCTTAATTGAGATGCTTCCTCGCCGATAGAAAACATAAGGGGCATTAAATATAATGGAAACCTTGACGTATCTTTAATGAATGCTTACTCTATGAATAAAGGGACAGAAATTACAGATGAGAAAAAAACGGGAGTCTCCGTGACACCCTTTGAAATCAAAGACTGTGCGCTGATTGTCCGGATCAGCGATATTATCCCGGCCATTAACCTTCGGGAACTCAGGGAACGGATATCATCCTGCCCGGTTGATTCCCTGTATCATCATTTTTGCGAAACGGTCGTGAGGCCGTCTTTCGATGATCCCGAGTTTCATAACGATTTTGCCATCTGGGCCAGGCGGGCGCTTCATGATCATATTCTCACCGAACGCCTGGAAATTCTCGATCCCTACGCTTTTTCCAACATTGAGGAACTCCGGAAAGAACTGCTGGATATAATCGGCGACCGTTTAAGCGAAGTCCCTTTTATCCCCTGGGCTTTGAATGAAAACGCTTTCTTCTTTCACAGCGCTACCACGGTCATTTTCAACACCAATATTACCATCGAGCGGCCCGAGGATCTGGGCCAGGCTATTTCCCGGATGACGACCAGTTCTCTTTATTATCATTTCTGGGAGGCCCGGAGACGGACTCCCGACCAGACCGATGATTTTTCTGTCTGGCTCCGCGATTGGAACGATCGGGGGGAACCGCTGATAGCAGCCTATTCCGAAGTCGATTTCTACTTCATGAGCCTTCGGGAGCTTCAAGACAAACTGGTTCGCATAACCGGCAGAATCCTTAAAAACGGCGGTGACCGATGAGGTCTCTTCAGGATTATATCCCCATTGTCGGTGAAGCCGTTATCAACCAGCTCTGGCAACTGGCCGGGAATCTGGAAGGCCTGAAGGTGATCCATGTTAATTCCACCAAGGCCGGGGGAGGCGTCGCCGAAATCCTGTCCTGGATGATTCCCTTCATGCGCGAACTCAAAATCGATGCTTCATGGGAGGTCATCACCGGTAATGACCCCTTTTTCGGGGTCACCAAGATGTTTCATAATGCGCTCCAGGGCAACCAGGTCAATTTGATGCAGTCCCATGTGGAGGCTTACGAGAGCACCAACCGCTCCAATGCGGAACGGTTGCGCCCGGTTCTTGAAGCGGCCGATATTGTCTTCATCCATGATCCCCAGCCGGCCATGCTTCTGGAACTCTGTTCCAATCGGCGAGGGAAATGGATTTGGCGCTGCCATATCGACGCCAGTCAGCCGTACCGCCCGGTCTGGAAATATCTGCGACCCCGGGTGGAAAGGTACGATGCCAGCATTTTCTCCATGTCGGAATTCTCGCGGACATTGCCTCATCCCCAGTTCCTGATCGCCCCCAGTATCGATCCTCTCAGCGAAAAAAATATTGACCTGCCCGAAAAGGAAATTAAAGAAACTTACCGGCGGTTTCATCTGGATCCACGACGGCCCATTTTAACCCAGGTTTCCCGCTTCGATCGGTTCAAAGATCCGCTGGGGGTTATTTACGGTTACCGGTTGATTAAAAAATCCGTCCCCGTCCAGCTGGTGCTGGCGGGAGGCGGGGCCGATGATGATCCCGAAGGGGCCGAAGTCCTGCGCGATGTCAAACTGGCGGCTAAAGATGATCCCGATATCCACATATTGCTCCTGCCGCCCGATGCCCACCGGACAATTAATGCCATCCAGCGACTGTCGACGATCATTATTCAGAAATCAACCAGAGAAGGATTCGGACTGACCGTAACCGAGGGATTATGGAAGGGCAAACCGGTGATCGGCGGTTCGGTCGGCGGAATCGGATTACAGGTTATCAATCATCATACCGGATTTCTGGTCAATAGCCCCGAGGGCCTGGCCCAGAGAGTCCGCTATCTGCTCAATCATCAGACCAAGATCAGGTCGATGGGCGGAAAAGGACGTGAATTCGTTCGGGAAAATTTCCTTTTGACACGCCACCTCCGGGAATATCTGACTCTGATGGTCGGATTAAGACGAGGCTTTTCCAGTCGTTTGGCAGCGGCGGAATAATCATATTTTTGGCTTTTAAAATATCATTTTGAACAAAATAGTCGAAAATTTTTTTAAGCGTCTGGCCCAAACCACATCACGAAGACTTTTTCTGGATTACGATGGCACCATAGCGCCGTTTCGACAAGAACGCGACCGGGCTTATCCCTATGATGGTATCGAACAACGACTGGACCGGTTGATAGGTTTGTCGAAAACAATCGTCACTATTGTCACCGGCCGGGCCATAAAAGATATCAAACCGCTTCTCCGTCTGAAAAAATATCCGGAAATCTGGGGTAGTCATGGATGGGAGTATCTGGATACCGCGGACGATTACAGGATTATGGAGCGTTCACCCGAACAACTCGATGACCTCCAAAAAGCCCACCAATATATTTTGAAACATCAACTGGGACAATATCTTGAAGAGAAGCCCGTATCTCTGGCAATCCATTTTCGCGGCGTCGATCCGGATAAAATCCTTGAAATCAGGTCTAAAATTTTGTATAATTGGGATAGTCTGGTGGCCGGCGGCAACCTGATTTGGGATTCTTTCGATGGCGGGATGGAATTAAAAATCCCCGGTTTCGACAAAGGTAACGTTGTTGATCGAATTCTTCGCAATTCTCCTTCAAAGACGGTTTCGGCCTATCTGGGTGATGATCTGACCGATGAGGATGCTTTCAAAGCCCTGCCGTCGAATGGCCTGGGACTCCTGGTCCGGGATAAATACCGGAAAACAGCGGCCGCGGCCTGGATTCAGCCACCGCATGAGTTGTATAATTTTCTGGATCGCTGGATTGAAATAGATGAGTAGAAATACCAAACTTAACCACCTGAGACCGATTATTGTCTCCAACCGCCTTCCGGTTAAGGTGGATGAAGTCAATGGCGTCCGGAAAGTCCTCCCGGGCACCGGCGGTTTAATTACCGCTCTGGCCCCGGTCCTGAAGAATAATGCCGGCGTCTGGGTGGGCTGGCCCGGAGCCCCGGTTACCCAGGAATTGCGACAACTACTAACCGATAGTACTCCGGATTTGGGTTTTGATCTGGATATTGTGGATCTCTCCGAAACGGAAGTCCAGGGGTATTATCGCGGGTTTTCCAACGAATCCATCTGGCCCCTGTTCCATGATTTGCTGGATCATTGTAATTTCGATGCCGGGCATTGGGAAACCTACCAGAGAGTCAATTATAAATTCGCCGCCGCGGCGGCCTTTATTACCGGCGATGATGATTTTATCTGGGTTCAGGATTATCATCTGATGATGGTCGGTCATTTTTTAAAGGAGATGGGTTTCCGGGATCGGAGCGCCTTTTTCCTTCATATTCCGTTTCCGCCCAAAGATATATTTATCCGTCTGCCCTGGCGCCGGGAAATTATCGATGCGCTTCTGTCCTACCGTTTGCTCGGGTTTCAAATCGAGCGGGATCGCCGTAATTTCATCCAGTGTGTCCGTTATCTTAAACCGAAAGCCGCCGTCAGCCATCACACCCGTTACCCTTATATTAAACACGGCAATAGCTTAACGCGCATCGGTTCTTTCTCGATAAGTATCGATTTCAGTTATTTCAATCAGGCCGCCAGATCCAAAGAGGTTTCCGATGCCGCCTGGTATATCCATGAGCGCTTTCCGCGCCAGAAAATCATGCTGGGAATCGACCGGCTGGATTACACCAAAGGAATAACTCACCGACTGCTGGCCTTCGAAAACTGCCTGGAACGATATCCCGAATTGATTGAAAAAATAACCTTGGTGCAAATTGTTGTTCCCAGCCGGACCGGAGTCCCGGAGTACCAGTATATGAAAAGCCAGATTGATGAGATGGTCGGCCGGATCAACAGCCGGTTTACCAGGCGCGGATGGGTCCCGATTCATTATATCTATAATACTCTGGACCAGGTGGAACTGATTGGCTACTACCGGGCCTCCGAAATTGCTCTGATTACGCCTCTCAAGGATGGGATGAACCTGGTTGCCAAAGAATACTGCGCCTCATGTGTCGATGATATAGGCGTCCTGATTCTCTCCGAATTCGCCGGAGCCGCCAGTAGTCTTGGCTGTGGGGCGATTCTGGTTAATCCCTATCATCTTGAAGAAACAGCCGATGCCATTAAGACCGCTTACCATATGAATGAGGATCAGCAGCGGGAACGGATGAGAAAAATGCGGGCTTCAGTAGCTAAAAATGATGTCTTTCGGTGGGTTGACCAGTTTGTCAATTCCTTCCATTTCGGCGATGAAAAAAAAAGAGATCAAAATAAGGCCGAAACGGCCTTTTCCGGTATGTTTGATCGCTGATTTTGTTAAATATTTCACAAAATTGCTATTTCCGGGGTTGAAAAACCGGCCAATTATGTTATATTAAAAGGCTCTATCTGATGGAAGGAGGTGTGATATGACTGTTATAACAAATAAAAAAGATATCATCGGATACTCCAGCATACCTGATAACGAAATTCTCGAAATTGATGGCATATACGGGGCCAGGCATTACCGGCGGCTTAAAACCATTGTAAGAAAAACTAAAGGAGCCTGGTTATATACACAGGATGGCCGAAAAATTCTGGACTGCCTGGCTGCCTACAGTGCCGCCAATGCCGGGCACCATCATCCCAAAATAGTCGAGGCGCTGGTGACAGCCCTGCAGAAAGGCTATGGCTCGGTTATCTCAAACGTTGTTTATACCGACGTTCTCTCCCTGTTTTTGAAACGGGCCTGTGAATTTGTCCCGCAACTGGGTCTCAAATTCGGCAACAACGGCAACAAGGCCCTTCCCAAAAACGGCGGAGTAGAATCGGTCGAAACAGCTATCAAGCTGATGCGCTATTACGGATATAAACATAAGGGGATTACCGATGGCCTGCAGGAGATAATTGTCTTCTCCAATAATTTCCACGGTCGCATGATTACGGTCATATCGTTCTCCTCGAGTAAAAAGTACAAAGAGGGTTTCGGACCCCTGACACCCGGTTTCAAAGAGGCCCCTTACGGCGACCTCAAAGCCGTCAAGAAACTGGTCAACAAAAATACCTGCGGTATTCTGGTGGAACCGATGCAGGGCGAAGGCGGCATGTTTATCCCTCCGGCCGGTTTTCTCATAGGCCTGAGGGAGTTATGCGATAAGCACGATATGCTTCTGGTCTTCGATGAAATCCAGGTCGGCATGGGCCGCACGGGTAAAGATTTCTGCTTCATGCATGAAAATATCATCCCCGATGCCATCACCGTCGGCAAGGCTATCGCGGGGGGACTGGTGCCGGTATCTTTGATGATAACCAACCGGCAGTTGATGGATGAAACCTTTACCCAGGGACGCGATGGTTCGACCTTCGGCGGTTACCCGCTGGGCATGGTGGCCGGTCTGGCCGCTCTCGATGTCCATCAGTCCGAGAAGCTGTCCGAACGTTCGGCCAAAATGGGTGAGATTCTCAAAAAGAAGATTATGGATATAGCCGTGCGGTCAAGTCATGTCAAGGAAGTCCGCGGCAAAGGATTGTTTATCGGGATCGAGGTGAAAAGCGGCGATGCCATGCAGTACTGCGAAAAACTGCTCGGCCTGGATATGCTGGCCAACGACAGCCACGGCCACACCATCCGTATTTCTCCGCCCCTGATTATCAATGAGGAGGAAGTCGATTACATTGTCGACCGGCTTGAAAAAGTGCTGATCGATTGATATAGATTTATCCCCATCTCGGTTTAAGGCGTGCCAATCCCCCCTCTGGTGCGCCTTTTTTTATGCGGTTACATTATGGGAAAAGCTGTTTATCGGCGAAGTGCCGGAGCCGCAAAAAGCAGCCGACCGGCACTTCCGATTGGGTGACTGTTAAAGCCCAGCGAAAAATACTACGCGAATAACCGTCGCCATGATTTTCCACTGTTCCGGTTGTTGTACGCCGGATATAAGAGATGGTTCCCGAAATGAAACCGGCAACCGCCGCGACGACTATATATTTATTATTTGGATCGGCAGGAAAATGCCCGCTATGAGGCCGTGGTTCAATGCCTTATTCTATTTCAAACCAGAATAAATCTTCGAAACTGCCGGCCGTGAAATCCAGACCATAAATACCCGGATCATAAGAATCGGTCGGAAACTCCAAAACGTGAATACCGGCTTCAGCCGAACCGGAAAATTCCTCGACCGTTACCCCATCATCATCGATCAGAGTAACCCGGTAATCTGATGCCGCCGGCAGTTCCAGGACGGCATTGATGATTTCCGGATCGGATTTGTCATAACAGGCATAACAGCCGAATTCTTCGGGAATAACTTTGGCGGGCTGAGAAGAGGGGACGGTTTTCGTTATAATTTCGTATTCACATTCTGAAAGGACCTCGAGGACATCACCATCAGTATATTTTTTCGAACTGACGCCGTTATCGTCATCACCGCATCCGTACAATAATATCATGACTGAGATTGAAGTGAAAACAATTAAGACTCTGAAAATTCGAAAACTCATGACGACACCTTTCGCTTTTCTGAATTATTTATATTAATATAATCCAAGGTAAAAATTTGTCAATTTACTTTCGGCAATAAAAAAGCCCGACTTTTATCGGTCGGGCCTGAATGATTTAATCGGCTTTATCTAAGCGGTTTGTTTCTGGGATTTGCGGATTACTTTCGGTTCTCCTGAACGCGTAATCACTTCGGGGGTTATAATAATTTCCTCGATATCGTCTTTGGAGGGTGTGTCGAACATGATATTGAGCATGGCTCTTTCGAAAATGGAGCGCAGGGCGCGGGCCCCGGTTTTTTTTCGTTCGGCGATAGCCACCGCTTCCCAGAGAGCCTCTTTTTCGAAGGTCAATTTAATTCCTTCCATTTCGAACAGACGGCTGTACTGTTTGACAATGGCGCTTCGCGGCTCCGTTAAAATCGAAAACAGAGCGTTTTTATCCAGCAAACGAAGCGGAGCCACCACCGGCAGACGCCCGATCAACTCCGGGATCAAACCGAAATTGAGCAGATCCTCCGGCTCGGTGTAATCGAGAATATCCGGTGTTTTCTCGCTGATATTGAGATTCTCGGCATCGAATCCGACCTGCTTTTTCCCGATCCGCCGTGCCACGATTTTTTCCAATCCCTCGAATGCCCCCCCGCAGATGAACAGGATATTGGTGGTATCGATCGGAACGAATGACTGTTCGGGATGCTTGCGGCCGCCCTTGGGGGGAATATTGGAGATCGTCCCTTCGAGAATTTTCAGCAACCCCTGTTGCACCCCCTCGCCGGAAACATCACGGGTGATCGAAGGATTCCCCTCGGTTCGGGCGATTTTATCAAGCTCGTCGATATAGATAATACCCCGTTCCGTCAGCGATTGGTTGTAATTGCTGGCCTGGTACAGCCGAACCAGAATATTCTCGACATCTTCCCCGACATACCCGGCCTCGGTCAACACCGTGGCATCGGCGATCGAAAAGGGTACCTTCAGGTATTTCGCCAGGGTTCTGGCAATCAGCGTCTTGCCGGTTCCGGTCGGGCCGATCAACAGGATGTTCGATTTTTCCAGTTCAATACTGTCATCCTGCTCGCCCTTCTGAGTATTACGGAGAGAATTGATTCGCTTGTAATGATTGTACACCGCCACAGATACATTTCTCTTGGCCTCATCCTGACCGATAACGTACTGGTCCAGAAAGGCCTTGATCTCGGTTGGCAGGGGAAGCTCAAAAACAGTATCCTGATCCTCCTGGATAGGCGAAGATATCAGGATATCATGGCACAGGGTGACACAATCATTGCAGATAAAAGCCTCGTATCCGGCAAACAGACGCTTGACTTTCGAGGCCGACTTGCCGCAGAAATTACAGCGATGCGGCGAGCCGTTCATCCCATTGTCATCCGATGATCTTCTTTTGTTTTTGTCAGTCAATGATCAAACCTGTTTATTTTTTTTCTTTGCGTTTGAACTCGTAAATCTTATCGATCAGACCGTACTCAACTGCCTCGGCCGAGGACATGAAGAAATTGCGGTCGGTATCCTTCTTTATTTTTTCGATCGGTTGACCGGTATGGTGCACCAAAAGCTCATTCAAGCGTTGCTTGGTATTCAGAAATTCTCTGGTCATGATTTCGATATCGGAAATCTGGCCCTGGGTCCCGGCCATTGGCTGGTGAATCATAATTCTCGAGTTGGGTAGAGCCGCTCTTTTGTTTTTGGTCCCGGCCGCCAGCAGAAAAGCCCCCATCGAGGCCGCCAGCCCCATACAGGTGGTGGCGATATCGGGCTTGATAAACTGCATGGTGTCGTAAATCGCCATCCCGGCTGTCACCGACCCACCCGGGGAATTGATATAAACGAAAATATCTTTCTCGGGATCTTCCGCTTCCAGAAAAAGCATCTGAGCGATAACCAGGTTGGCGATATTGTCGTCAATCGGCGAACCGATAAAAATAATCCGATCTTTGAGCAGGCGGGAATAAATATCATAAGCCCGTTCACCGCGACCGGTCTGCTCGACCACCATCGGTATTAACGTCATCTATTTTTCCTCCGTGATTGGACTTCCCTTGGCGTCCGTATCTTTGGTTTCATCGTGCTCCGGCTCGCCGCCGATCGTCACCTTGTTGTCCATCACAACATGGCTGGCTTTGCTCAAAAGAAAATCACACACCTTGTCTTCCTTTATGGTGTCCCGGATTTCTTCTATTCGTCCCGTTCGGGCCAGAAGTTTCTTGGCCTGATCGATTTCCATCTGGTATCCGGCGGCGAATCCTTTTATCCAATTTTCGGTATCTGAAGGCAAAACTTCAATCTTTTCAAGCTCCGCGAGGCGATTCATGATCAAATTCCAGCGAAGATATTCAATTGCATTGGGGCGGTACTGCTGGCGGATTAGAACCTCGTCGAATTCCTGTTCTTTCTGTTTCATGTCTTCGATAATCGAATCGAGATAATGATCGATCATGGCTTCGGGAATCGGAATCTGGTTCTTCAGATTAATCTGACGCATCAATTCCTGTTTTTCCCAGCTCCGGTGATCCAGTTCTTTCTGTTTATTCAAATCCTCGCGGATTTTCAGCCGCATCTCGAGCATGGTTTCAACACCGCCCTGGGCCTTGGCGAAGGCATCGTTGGCCTGGGGGAGAATCTTCTCTTTCACCTGCTTGATGACACAATGATAGACCAGCTTTTTCCCGGCCAGATTCTTGTTGGAGAAATCCTCGGGATAATCCACCGTCACATCTTTTTCCTCACCGGCTTTGATCCCGACCAGCGCTTCCTTGAATTCCCCGACCGTCATCCCGCTCGATAAATCCAGCTCGATATCCTTGAATTCTTTACCCTCGAGAACGTTATCGGAATCTTCCTGCGCCTTGAGATCGATCACCAGGATATCCCCGGCCCCGGCTGGCCGGTCCACCGGCCTGATTTCCGCCTTTTTGTTGCGCAAATGCTCGACCACCGTATCGACCTCGACATCGCGAACCTCGATTTCCTCTTTCGGCAGTTCCAGCCCTTCATAATCGATTTTATCGATATCGGGCATGACCTCCACCCGGGCGGTATATTTCAGCGGCTCCCCCTCCTTTAGATTCATTTCCGGGAAATCCGGGGGGGAGGCGACCTGAAGAGCCTGCTCCTGGACGGCTTGGCGATAGGTTTTGCTGACCAGGTCCTGAAGGACTTCATCGTGAACCGCATCCTTGAATTTGGATTTAATGACATTCATCGGTACCTTACCCGGCCGAAATCCCTTAATTCTGGCTTCTTTGCGGTATTTTTCGTACAGTTCGGAATAAGCGGCGTCAACCACGTCGGCCGGAACCTCAATCTCAATCTCTCTGACCAGTCCTTCGGCTGCTTTAATAACCGATTTCAATTTCAGACTCTCCTTTCAGTCGATAAGTATTATGCGAAAGGGGGGACTCGAACCCCCACCCGGTAAAGGACTGGATCCTAAATCCAGCGCGTCTACCAGTTCCGCCACTCTCGCATTAAGCAAAACAATATATATTCTTTAAAAGCCCAAGTCAAGGATACCCGAGCCGCAAATCTCCATTATCAGTTTATAAACGATCCGCCGCCCGCAAGGTTCAATCGCCGAGTAATTTGTTTGACATGAGTCCCCGGCCGGGGTAGATTCGGGATATGACAAATGGACCCTATCTCGGGATCGACTACGGCGAACGGCGGATCGGCCTGGCCCGGTCCGATGCGACCGGATTGATCGCCACGGCGTATAAAACCATAACGTTTAAATCGATAAAGAAGGCCATCAAGGAGATTGTCGCGGATATTAACGAATTCGAAATAGTCGGGGTGGTGGTCGGTTATCCCCTTTCCCCGGATGGAGGCCAATCGGGGGAGCGATGCCGGATGGTCGATGAATTTGTCACCCGGCTGGAGAAAAATTACCACGGGCCGATTTATCGCTATGATGAGCGTTTTTCATCGGCCGAGGCCGGGGACATAATCCATCGGCATAATAAAAAAATCGGCCGGGATAAAGCGCGCGTTGACCGGCTGGCGGCGGCGATAATTTTGCAGAGATTTCTGGATGAACAGCCCCGACCGGAAAAAGGTTAAAACCGGACTGCATGAATATTTTCTGTACTGGCTGGTTACGATTATCCTCTTTATCCTGGCTTTGCCGGTTCTGATTTTTAAAACAGGAGTTTTTCTGGTGGGAGCAACCGGAGCACCATTGAAATCGATAAAGAACCTGCTCGGATTCGTCCTGGTCCTGGCTGTCCTGGCCGCCGGATTTACCGCCTTCGAGATCTTTTATCCCTACGACATCGGCGCCGAAAGGCGCTCGATCACCATCGAAGAACACGACAGTTTTGTCCACGTATTAAATCAACTTCAGGATAACGGTATTATCAAAGGAACCTTTATTTTCAAAACCGCCGCCGTGATCTCCGGCGTGGATAAAGTCCTCGCCCCGGGCCGCTACGATTTCGCCGGGAAAATATCCCAATACGCCGTCCTGAAAAAACTCAAACATCGCGATATCGCCACCGTGATGGTAACCATTCCGGAAGGGTTGACCGTTTATAAAACCGCCGGTATCCTGAGTCGCAACCTGGGGATAGATTCCGCCATCTTTGTCGGACTTTGTTTTGATACCGCCGACACCCGGGATAAATACGGTACCGATGGTCTTGAAGGGTATCTGTTTCCGGAAACCTATCGGCTGTGGTACGGCATCAAACCGGAAGATATTATTGCGGTCATGGTGGCCGAGTTCAATCGTCAGACCGCCGGGCTCTTCGACAATCCACCTGAAAAACTCGCCTCGAAAAATCAGATAACGACTTTGGCCTCGATTATCGAGGCCGAGGCCGTTCTGGATGAGGAAAAAACGAAGATCTCCTCGGTTTATCACAATCGCCTGCGGATCGGAATGCTTCTGCAGGCCGACCCGACCGTAATCTACGCCCTGGGTGGGCTGGATCGGCCGCTGTACTATGCCGACCTGAAGTATGATTCACCTTATAACACTTATAAGTACAAAGGTCTTCCGCCGGGACCGATCAATTCCCCCGGCCTGGCCGCTATTCGCGCCGCCCTTAATCCCGAACAAACCGATTTCCTTTATTTCGTGGCCGATGGCAGCGGCGGGCATGTTTTTTCCACCACCCTCAATGAACACAATCGGGCCAAATATCGGATTAAGAAGGCCAGAAAAAGCGGGAATAAAAGTACTTAGATAAGATAGCGATCAAGTTCCCGGCTGAGGGATAGACCGAATTCCTCAAGGATACCATCCAGAATTCCATCCTCGAACATCGAAAAAGCATACAGGATCGGAGATGCCAGACAGATTAATCCCCGGACCGAACCATCGGAGGTGATCGGGCAGACGGCGATGGAATTGGTGCTTTCCTGAAAAAGCAGTTTTTTCTCCACGAAATTACATTCCACCTCGACGGGAAAATTGCGGGTGTAAATTATTCCGCGGCTGAAAATGGAGTACAGCAATGAATCCTGTCGGGGGAGAGTCAAAGCCAGGCCCAGGTGAGTGCGTTTTTTCCCTTTCATGGCGATAACCTTGAGGCGGTCATCATGTTCGGAATGGATTATCAGGATGGCATGCGATATGGAGAAGAACTTATTCAGCTTTTTGGTCAGAGAGAAAAACAGGTCGTAAATATTTTTCCTGTTTTTAAAAACGGAACTGAAACATCGGGAAAATATCCGGGCCAGCCGATGACCGGACCCGCTCAGTTTTTTCCCGACGATACGGGTCGCTTCATTCGATCCGGATAATATTGTGCTCTTGTTCACTGCCTGCCCCTTTTTAACATTAAATGGCGGTTCGATTACCCCGCCGGAACCTCTTTATTTTTCCTGATGTTGTACTTTCTGATTTTTCGCCAGAGCGTCGTCCGGCCGATCCCAAGGTGTACGGCTGTCCGGGTCAGGTTCCAGTTATTGGCGCTGAGAGTCGCCTCGATCCGTTCCTTAAGGCTGTCCTCCAGTGTCCCGGCCGCGATGGAGACCCGGTTTTCACCGGCCCGGGCGGTTTCCGGGGTTGTCCGGGAATTGATGAAAATGATATCATCCGGTTCGATCTGACGGTTTCGGCAGAGTGCTATCGCCCGGCCGATGGTGTTTTCCAGCTCGCGGATATTCCCCGGCCAGTCATAGTGCAAAATTTTCCCCATGGCTTCCGGGGTCATTGCCACCCGTCCGGCATCATCGGCTGATTTCAGAAAATGATCGACCAGGACGGGGATATCTTCGGGCCGTTCCCGAAGAGGCGGAATCTTGATCGGCAGAGTGTTTATCCTGTAATAAAGATCCTCGCGGAATTGACCCTCTCGCACCATAACCCCGAGATCCCTGGCGGTGGAACCGAGAAGACGGATATTTGGCCCGGGTGAACCGTCCGCTTCTTTCGATGTCCGGAGAATATCCATAAGGCTATTCTGGAATTCCATTGATAACTCCCCGATTTCATCTATGAAAAGCGTTCCGCCATGGGCTTTGTTTATTAAATCACCCGGTTCGGGGACTACTTTATCGGCTGTTGTGCGGCTGATTCCGATTAAATCCGGTAAATATTGGGAAAGAATGGTTCCATCAATGGCGACAAAGCCCCGTCGTCGGCGGGCGGAATGATAATGAATGGTTCGGGCCAGCAACTCCCGACCCGTTCCCGGTTCCCCGGTAATCAGTACCGTCAGGTCGGTGGCCGCCACCCGCGCCGCCAGTATTTTAATTTGCTCCATTGCCCGGGATACGCCGATCAGGCTGTCAAAACTGTGCCTCCAGGCGACTTCTTCCCGCAAAGAATACAGCTCTTCACGAATATCCCGGTATTCCAGAGCCTTCTCGATTAAATGGAGCAGTTCCTCATCATGCGCCGGCTTGGTCAGGTAATGACAGGCTCCCTTTTTCAATGTCTCCAGCGCCTCATCGATTGAGCCGTGTCTGGTCTGGATAATCACCGCCGTTTCCCGTCCGTACTCCCGTGCGCGAGTGATAATATCCAAACCGCTTCCGTCGGGCAGATGCAGATCGGTGATGATCAGGTCGATTCCCCCGGAGTTTATGATTTTAATTGCCTCATGACACCGCCCGGCAGAGATAACTTCATAATCACTCTGTCTCAAAAGTTTCTCAACCGAGATTCTTATATCGGCGTCGTTATCGACTAGCAGGATGCGGGCGGATTTGTCGGAGGCTCTATGCATTGGTATATATATGACTCCCTGTAAATGATGCGGGCAGGGTCAGGCAGGCCCGAAATTCACCATTGTCATGATTGATGACCAGCCGCCCGCCGTACGTTTCAACCACCCGCCCGGCGATTAACAGGCCCGGACGGTCGCCGACCGAACCGGATTTTTCAAATGTCTGTTCGATTTCGCCCGTAAGATCGCTTCGATTCGGTAATAATTCGGGACAGATACGGCAGTTGATATGAATTTCCATGGATTCACCGGAAACCTCTGACTGGATATTGACTTCCCCGGCCCCGAATGAAAGCAGGGTCTCGAGGATTTCATTCATTGCCAGATTGACCAGATCCGGATCGGTTTTTATACCGGGCGGGTCATCGGTCAATTCCATCTTGATCCGGCATCCCGGCGCCCTCATCTTGGTAAATTCTGCAGTCTTTCGGCACATCAGTTGATTAAAATCAACCGCCGATATTCCCGCCACCGTTCCACCGTTATAAAGTTCTATCCATCTGGCCAGCCGCCCGATTTCTTCGGCGGCCCCATGGATTCGATTCATCAATTCCAGGTCTTCCTGATTGAAAGATATTCCCGGCCGATTGTTCAAATTACCGATCGCCCTTTCGATTATTTCCAGCCGGTTGCTCAGGGTTTGAGAGAATCCCTGAATCAACGTGTCATGAGGGCCGTGGGTTTCCATTCGGGCAATTTTCATGGCAACCGATATCAGGGTGAAAGCGGTATCGAGGATAGTGCAATTTTTTATATCGAGATTTTTTATCCGGTTATCGGGAATGATTTTATCATCGGGAATCATACCAAGATTAGGAAGTTCGGAAAGCACCAGCGAATTCAATCGGTCGACAGTCAGTTCCATATCCGACTGCCGGTCGGCCTCGGTCGGGGGCAAAGACTTGATAATTTTCCGTGAATCGGACCGGATGGCGTAGCGGTAAGAAGAATTGTCGTCGAGAAATTTCTGAATCGCCCCGGAGGCACTAAATTCATCGTAGAATCTTCTCAGCAATCCGATCGTCTGATAAAAAATCTCGCTGTCATAATCCCGTTGCCGCCAGTTTTGCCTGATAATTACTCCGGCTGAAATTTCTTCGCCGAATCGGTCCCGGCCCAGGCGGGCGGCGCATACCCGGCCGTCTGATCCTGACGGACCATGCCCCGCCGCAATCTGGCGATAAAACAGGCATGACGGATCATTGCTGATAGTCTGCCGGATGAATTCCGGACTGACCAGTTGCACGCCTTCCGGATGAATATATTTGTTGCCCGCCAGAAGAAAAAAAAGACTGTTGGGCGGGGTGGTTCTTTCAATCGCGTCTATATCTTCAGGCGATAGAGATCGACCCATGTAAATATCGACCGCCAGTGAGAAAAGTCGTTCATGATCCGGGATTTGGTTATCCGGTTGTTGTGCTACGACCGGAGTGAATTCATGGAATCTTGAAATTATGGTATCCATTCCTCAGTCCTGTTTCAATTTGATACATCTATTATTTTTATCGGTTCAGGATTCCGAAGCTTTACCCGGCCGGCCGAAACCATAAATAGCGATTCCCCGGAATTTTTTTAAACTTGACAGCCGTGGTCGCGGCGCCTATTTTCACTTGTGCCTGTTTCAAAGGATGAAATTCGCCGTCTGTCCGGGCCGGCAGGTCTGGATTCAGTCCCCGTAAAAATGGGAAAGTTGTCTCCGGAAACGATACGGATTTGCAATGATATCAGTCATTCCGGTTGGGCAGGGACCGATGGGGAATATTTTGTCATGACCGGGGGTTTTAACTGATATGAAATCGCAGATAGTAGCCGTTATTCCCGCCCGTCTGGGGTCAAGACGTTTTCCCGGCAAACCGCTGGCCCCGATAGCCGGAAAACCTCTGATTGAGCACCTTTACCGGGAGGCCTCGCGGGCCCGGTTGATCGACCGGGTGGTAGTGGCCACCGATACCACGTTGATAGCCAAAGCGGTTCAAGGATTCGGCGGAGAAGCGTTCATGACCTCCCGATCCCACCGGACCGGGTCCGACCGGACCGCCGAGATGGCCGGTAAAACCGGGGGAGAAATATTTTTGAACATCCAGGCCGATGTTCTTGGCGTCAAAGCGGCCGTTTACGATCGAGTCCTAAAAGCCATGCTGGCTGATAAAAGAATGAATTTCGCCACCCTCGCACGGGCGGTCGAAAGCGATGAGTGTCTTTATGATCCTAACCGGGTTAAGATGATTATGGATCCTGATGATTATGCTCTCTGGTTCTCCCGGTATCCTCTGCCGTTTCTTCAGGGCGTCAAAGGCAGCCGTCTGAAACATTTCAAATATTACTATCATATTGGAGTATATTTTTTTAGAAAGACCGGTTTGAAACGGTTTACCGCCTGGAAACAAACCCCGATGGAAAAGGCGGAATCATTAGAACAGCTCAGGATACTCGAAAATCGCGAAAAGATTAAGATTTTTAAAATAAAAAACAAATTATATTCGATAGACACACCTGAAGACTTAAAGGGAGTTGAGAGGTATTTTTCGTAATTCATTTAAATAAGCGGAGAGTAACGTGCCTGAGAAAAAGACCAAGTACATCTTTATCACCGGCGGGGTGGTATCCGCCCTGGGTAAAGGGATAACCTCAGCATCACTCGGTCTCCTTCTGAAAAAGCGGGGCTTCAATGTTGATATTATCAAATGCGACCCGTACATAAACGTCGATCCGGGAACCATGAATCCGTTTCAGCACGGGGAGGTGTTTGTCCTCGATGATGGATCGGAAACCGACCTGGACCTGGGGCATTACGAGCGTTTTCTCGACAAGAATATGACCAAGGACAACAATGTCACCACCGGCCAGGTTTACCATACCGTCATCAGCCGCGAGCGGCGGGGAGATTACCTTGGCGCAACCGTCCAGGTGATTCCCCATATTACCGAGGAAATCAAGGAATCGATCAAGCGCCCGGCCAAGAAAAATCCCGAAACCGATGTGGTCATCGTCGAGATCGGCGGCACCGTCGGGGATATCGAATCACTTCCGTTTCTGGAGGCCATCCGACAGATGGCCCTCGAAAGCGAACCGGAAGATACCATTTTCATCCACCTGACCCTGGTACCCTATATTCCCACCGCCGGCGAGGTGAAAACGAAACCGACCCAGCATTCGGTCAAGGCCCTCCGTGAAATCGGAATTCAACCGAAAATCCTGGTTTGCCGGACAGCCAAAGAACTCGATGATTCGATCCGTAAGAAAATCGGTCTGTTCTGTAATGTCCCGCCGAAACACGTTATCACGGCCATCGATGCCGAAACGATTTATGAAATCCCGATCCGGTTTCACAGCGAGGGATTCGATCGGGCTGTCTGCGAACACCTCCATCTGACCAACGGGGACCCGGACCTGACCGACTGGGAAGAGATGGTCTCGAAAATCAAACACCCTTCGCACAATGTCAAAATCGCCATCTGCGGAAAATATGTTTATCTTAAAGACGCCTACAAGTCGATTATCGAATCGTTCATTCATGCCGGTCAGGCCAATGATGCGCGGGTCGATCTGGTCTGGGTTTCATCGGAGGATATCAAGCAAAAAGGCGCCGACCAGTTTCTCTCCGATGTCGATGGACTCCTGATCCCCGGCGGTTTCGGTGAGCGAGGTGTCGAAGGGAAAATCGAATCGATTCGTCATGTCCGTGAAAATAATATCCCCTTCCTGGGAATTTGTCTCGGTATGCAGTGCGCCGTGATCGAGTACGCCCGCAATGTCTGTGGACTCGAGGGTGCCCACAGCTATGAATTTTATGCCGACCTGAAAGACCCGGTGATTCATTTGATGGCCGATCAGCAGGGTGTGGCCAATCTCGGAGGAACCATGAGACTCGGGGCCTACCGGGCCATCCTCAATAAAAATTCGAAATCCTACGAGGCTTATGGAACCGAGGAAATCTCCGAACGACACCGGCACCGCTACGAGTTCAATAATGCCTACCGGAGCCTGTTCGAGAATACCGACCTGGAACTGATCGGGCTTTCTCCCGATGGACGGTTGGTGGAAATAATTGAGGTTAAAAAGCATCCCTGGTTTGTGGGAGTGCAATTCCACCCGGAATTGAAATCGCGTCCGACCAAAGCCCATCCACTTTTCCGTGATTTCATTGCGGCCGCAGTTGATTATCATTTGAAAAAAAAACTCAATGAGA
This sequence comes from Candidatus Zixiibacteriota bacterium, assembly GCA_016933955.1. NCBI lineage: Bacteria > Pseudomonadati > Candidatus Zixiibacteriota > Candidatus Zixiibacteriota bacterium. The sequence goes on along the minus strand of JAFGTT010000036.1, from coordinate 139,733 downwards.
GCAGTTCGGTGAGTGAAGAGGATAAAGCCCATCAAAAAGTAGGTTGATCAGTTAAGAGCAAACATTTTAAAAAGGCGGACATTCATGGTTCGTCTTTCTTTTTTATAAAAATTAACCATTTCCGGGGATAAATTATGGGGAATAGCTCAAAATCGCTTTCGAGATATTCCCCCGGTTAACGAACCCCCCTCTGTACTGTATAGAGTAATAAATCAGGGATTTGATACAGAAATTCCCCATCTTTTATGTTTCAGTATTCGGGGTTTTATCAAAAAATCATAAAAATTATAATTTCGGGAACTTTCCGGACAGCCGGGCTGTTTAACTCAAAAAAGAGGAGATAATAAGTCCTGATTAGACAGCAGAGAGTCCGATAAAATTGAATGAAACAAGTAAGCCTAATTATAACATAATGTTACACAACGGAGGAAACAGGTCATGAGAAAAGCATTGTTTTTCAGCACAGCGATTTTTCTGGGTTTGACTATGATCGGTTCACCGACTACCTCTTTTGCCTGCGGTGGCGGAAAGGACAGCGGCGTCAAGATGAGCAGCAGTTCAGGCACCAACGCCACCCTGGCCTGCGACAAAGCCCCATCCTGTTTCGGCAACTGCGATAAGGCCGTCTGCGGCGCCAAAGGGATCAAAACCGCCGCCGTTGAAAACACGGAAATCGGTTTGGCCGCAATGGCTAGCACCGATCCGCACAACACCATGGTGACGTTTGCGGTCGAGGGAATGACCTGTAGCGGATGTGAAAACCAGGTTAAAACCGCCCTGATGAATACTGGCGGTGTCAATGAAGTTGTTAAAGTAAGCTATCAGTCCGGGGCCGCCATTGTTAAATACGACTCCGAGAAGGTCAAAGCCGAGGATCTGGTCAAGGCTGTTAAAAATCTCGGCTATGAGGCTTCCTTAATGACGGCTTCGATCGCACCGATCGATAAGACCGACGCCAATCAAAAAACCGAAAAAATGTAAGTAAAGCAACCTCTCATAGCAGTTAGCATTAACAGCAGCCCTATAGTCCCATCCTAAGGCGGGTGTTCAGCCCGCCTTTATTTTTTAAATATTGAGATTTTTCCCGGCACCCGACGCCCCCCCCTAAGTATATAACCGATATAAAGAACTTGACAAACACGACAAAAAGGGTATTTTTTTATATCAGATTTAATCAACTAACTGTTAAAGGAGTGATTTGTGAAAAAAATTCTCGTACTCGCCTCACTGGGTTTTCTACTGGTTATCGTTTCGACCTCCTTATCTTTGGCCGGACCGGGTTGCCCTTCCGGCAAGACCCCGGCCGACTGCAAGATGGCTGGAACGCCCGCCTGTCCCTCGATGATTAAGGCCGAGACCGACAAAAAGGTCGAAGAGAATGTCCAGTGCGCCGATGTGACTCTGACTATCGAAGGCATGAAAGATGCCGAAAGCGAGGCCGCGATCAGCAAAGCCGTGACCGCTATGGAGGGAGTCATCAAAGTCCAGTCGATTTCCGCCTCCGAGGGTAAAGCGGTAGTTTGCTTTGATCCGAAAAAGGCCGATGCCGCCAAGATTGCCTCGGTGATCGAAGGTGCCGGATTCAAAGCCCGGGTAACCGGTGAGACCAAAATCTGTAATCCGGCCGTCAAGGCCGAATGTACCGGCCACAAGTAGAAAATTATTTTTGGTTTATAAGGGCGGGATGAATCCCGCCTTTTTTATTGATTCGACAGGCCAATAGGAATCTTTATCTTTAGTTTTTTTGTTAAAAGAATAGTTGCTGTTGCCTGAGGAGCCGGCCGATAATATATTGTAACATGCGATCAATATTAATAGCCTTCATATCACTTCTCCTTGCCGTTACTTCCGTGCGGAGTGCCAAGTATGCCGGTGAAACATTCTCGCTCGGTGTCAGCGCGCGGGCGCTGGCGATGGGCGGCGCCGCTGTGGCCGGCCCGTTCGATGCCTCGGCCGGTTACTGGAATCCGGCCGGACTTAACCTGGTTGACGGACGGAATATTATCGCCATGCATGCCGAGACTTTCGGTTCTCTCTTAAATCATGATTTTATCGCCTACACCTACAATAATCCCGGCGCTCCCGGGCGGGTTCGGGCCTATGGCTTTTATTTTTATTACCTGGGTGGCGGCGGAATCAAAATCACCGATTTCAACCCGGCCACTCAGCGGCCCTACGTGGTCCGCGAGGAATCCCACGGCGATTATCTTCTGGCCGGTTCTCTGGCCGGAAGAATCATAGACAAATTTGAGGTCGGTCTCACTGCCCGCATTATTTACCGCGATCTGGGGACTGTCACCGGTTATGGATTGACTGTCGATATCGGAGGATTATACCAGATCAAAAAGTACGCTCGAATCGGACTGATGGTAACCGATCTGACCTCAGGATTCATCCGCTATTCAGGCGGCAACACCGAATCGATCCTGCCGACTGTCAAACCGGGTCTTCTTCTGACTCACAGCTACCGCGATTTTACCGGGCGGCTGGCTTTCAGCGGTGATATCAAGTTTGAGGGCATCCATGAGGCGGCTCAGTTCTGGATGGGCGAAATTTCGCTCGACACCCACTGGGGGGCCGAGCTGTCGTACCGCGAAATGTTGTTCGGGCGGGCCGGTTTCGATATCGGTAATTTCACCGGCGGAATCGGAATTGATATCCGGCGTATAAAAATCGACCTGGCCTATCTGCACAACTCCGAACTTGATGAAACCTTCCGCATCTCCGCCGGATATTCTTTCTGATTATCAGGCAATTGCCCGGGGCGGCCTCCTTTAATTCCATCCCTGAATCCCGAATATTTTTATTGTATCGGTTTCATAAATCCGGTAATTTGGTGATGAAAGATCATTATGACATCGATCAACCCGACTCGAATAATTATCACCCTCCTGGTCGGGACGGTTATCGCCGTCGCGGCTATTCTATTGCCGAAATATTTTATGCCGTCCGGGATTCCTTCGCTGGTCACAACCCAATCCCTGGAACTGGTATTGTCCCTTCTGGCGATTATCATCATGGGAAAAGGAAAATTTTCGGAGTACGGATTCCGTATGCCGAAAACCGGGACTTTCGGAGCCGACAGCTTTCTCCACTGGCTCGGAATCGGTCTGGCGGCACTGGCTATTGGCGCCCTGGCCACCGGCGCAATACTGCTTTCCGGCGCCGGAGGAAATCCTCTGGCCAAGCGGTTGAGTTTCCCTCAGATCGTGCTTTTTGTCTGGATCTTATCCAGCCTCATCGAGGAAATCTTTACCCGCGGTTTTCTGCAGGGTCATCTGGAAAAAGCCGCCGATATCAAGATCCGCCTGATGTTCTTCCGGGTGGATTTGGCGGCTCTATTGAGTGCCTTGTTTTTTGCCTGCCTGCATCTGGTTTTGATTAAGACAGGCGCCGATCCAATCACTATCGTCATCACCCTTTTGTTCACCTTCTCGCTTGGTCTCCTGGCGGCCCAACAACGTTCGATCACCGGAAGTCTTCTGCCGGCTGTCGGGGTGCATCTGCTGGGAAATATAGGAGGCGTGATAGGTGGAATGATTTACATGATTATCAGTTTCCTTACAGGCGGAACCCTGCCCAAAATGTAACGCCCGTAATACCTCTATCAGGAATGATCTGCGCCGGTGCAGAATAGAAAAGGGAACGGCCGCGGGACCGTTCCCATAGTCATCATCAGGTATGCACCTGCCGGGCGATTAAATCGTCAAGAAAACGGAAACTTGTCTATTTCACCGATTCAATTTCCACCCGTCGATTTTGCCGCCTTCCATCGGAAGTGCTATTGTCGGCCGCGAAATACTTCGGATCCTCGCCGAATCCTTTGGCGGTCATTTGATCGGCCTTGACGCCTTTGGATTCCAAATAGGCCATAACACCCTCGGCCCGTTTCCGGGATAGTTCCAGGTTATAGGCTTCTGCGCCCTGGTTGTCGGTAAATCCCCGAATCTCCACTTTAGTATCCGGGTAAGCCATGATTCGATAGGCAATGCTATCCAGTTGCTTTTTCGAGATATCATCCGGCTCGGCCGAATTGCTGGCATAATTAATATGGAGAGTAATCTTTTCCGCAATTTCCATTTTCTTCACCAGCGGACACCCGGCGGCATCGACAGTGACCCCAATGGGAGTCCCGGGGCAGACATCGATTCCATCATACACACCATCCCTATCGGAATCCATGGGGCATCCCTGTGCATCGACTTTAACCCCCTTGGGCGTATCGAGACATTTATCCAGACCGTCGTGGACGCCATCATTGTCCGAATCGAAAGGGCAACCGAATTCATCGACTCTCAAACCCTTCGCGGTACCGGGACAACGGTCGATCCCGTCGTACACACCATCATTATCCGAATCAAGCGGACATCCAGCAGCATTGACTTTGGCTCCTTTGGGTGTATCGGGGCATTGATCAAGACCATCATAGACACCATCGCCATCGGTATCGATCGGACATCCGTTTTTGTCGACTTTGGCGCCGAGAGGGGTGCCGGGACAATTGTCTTTATTATCATTTACCCCATCTTTATCGGAATCCCTGGTTCCGCCGAAGGCGATCTGGAGGCCGATTGATGGTTCGAAATAGCCGCGAAACGGTCGATCCGAGAATTCGGACCAGTCGCCCGGACCATAAAATCCATCCGGGACGGAGCTGGAGAGATTGATTTGCTCAAATGTGAGCTTGGCCTGAAGGTCAATGGAGATATTGTCTTTAATCGGGATCAAAAGGCCGGTTCCGATTTTAATTCCCATATCGGTGGTTCCGTGCGAGTCATCGCTTGCCAGGTCCTTGACTTTCCAGAAATCGATCCCCAGCCCGGCCAGCAAATACGGCTGAAAGACAAAATCTTTGAGGTAATAGTACTCCGCATTGACTCCAAACAGGATACCGGTCAATTTGGCCGAGGCATTGTCTTCTTTACTGGCGACATCGCCCCGGTCATCGAATTTAGAGGTGTCATCATAGGCGGACGTATAACCGGCCGTCAATCCGATCATGAAATGATCGCTGATTCCTTTTTTGGCCTCAAAAGTAAAGTCCCATCCTCTCATAAATGGTTGATATTCCGAGCCGTTCAGGGAGAAATTATTCCCTTCCAGAATCGGAAGCATAAAGGGTGCACGAATCCCGATCACGGTGCGGCCCTTCAATTCTTCAGTAAATGCCATGGTCGAGGCCATCAGTATTACCAGAAGAATCAAAACTGCAGACTTTTTCATAATCGTTTTCCTCCGAGATTAATTAGCCTGTTGAGGTTGTTTATGTTTATTAAAAATACCTTGCCAGACGAGCGCGGCGAGGATGCCGCCCAAAATAGGTGCCACAATAAAGAGCCATAACTGCGAAAGAGCCTCACCGCCGACAAAAACCGCCGGTCCGAAACTGCGGGCGGGGTTAACTGATGTTCCGGTGATGGGGATGCCGACCAGATGAATCAATGTCAATGATAGACCTATCGACAGTCCGGCGAATCCCTTGGGAGCGCTGACATGAGTGGATCCGAAGATGACAAAAAGAAACATAAAAGTTAGAACAACTTCGGCAATGAAGCATGAGAGTAATGAATAATGGTCGGGTGAGTGCAAACCATATCCGTTTTGTCCCAATCCGACCGTGGCGATATCATAACCCGGTTTACCGGAGGCAATAAGATAGAGTACGGCCGCGGCGATAACGGCTCCCAGTAATTGGGCGACTATATAGCCAATAGTGTCTTTTCCGCTTATCTTTCGAGCTACCAGCATGGAGATCGTGATAGCCGGGTTAATGTGACAGCCGGAAATAGACCCGATACTATAAACCATAACCATAACGGCCAGACCGAAGGCAAGGGCGATTCCCTGGAATCCAATATGTGGTCCGGCGATAACGGCACTCGCGCATCCAAAACCCACCAATGCAAAAGTACCGATTAACTCCGCCAAATACTTTATCATCCCCTCTCCTCCTCAAATTTATATTGTTTCAGATGATTGATGAAAATCCAAAGATTAAATATGCACCCCCCCAATTTGCCGATTTCTCTCACCTCATTATATACCTTTTGGCATCCGGAAGCAAGGAGAAAAAATATACCATGTAATTCTCCACAAAAGCAAATATTATAGTATTCTGTATAAATAGCAACAGGTTACAAGGATTTCACGGGACTGGATATGTCCCTATTTTATCCGGGTTTGATTTATTTTATGGATATCATGTTGCCAATCGATTTACCCGCCTGACAATATCAATTACAACGCCGCCTTCATGATTCGTATTTCAGTCGGGATATTTAATATCCTCGGACAGAAAATAAGGACGCTTGCCGATGAAATCCCGTGGGCCGGGGAATACTGAGTGACTTGGGATGGTTGTGATGAGAGGGAGGAGGCTGCTTTGTCTGGTTTTTATTTCTGCCGTTTTTGTGCCGGAGATTATATCGAAACCGGAAAAAGGCTTCTTTTGAAATAGGCAAGATTCTGGCCGGCCGATAATTCGGCGAAAATGGCTTTTATTTTTCCACGCTCTTGACAAACGAATTAAAACATATATATTGCAAAATCTGATCGCGGGGTGGAGCAGTCTGGTAGCTCGTCGGGCTCATAACCCGAAGGTCGGAGGTTCAAATCCTCCCCCCGCTACCAAATTTAAGCTCCTGAAGTTGAACGACTTCGGGAGTTTCTTTTTTGGCGGGAATTCCTTCAGATGCCGGATTTTCTAATCCCGGTCGGAAGCGTTATGGAAGTATCGACCTCAGTGGACAGATTTTTGCCAAATTCCAGATACATGATTAAAACTGATATAATACCCCCCAATCAACTATATCCGTATTTATACTCGTATCCCTATTTTATCAATAGCATCTTTTTTGTCTCTACATATTCTCCGGCCTGGAAACGATAGAAATAAATTCCGGTTGAGACTTTTATGCCACTATCATCATTACTGTCCCAGATAATCCGGTATTCTCCGGCCGGCTGGCTTTTATCCACCAGCGTCCGTACCTTTTGGCCCAGAATATTATAAATATCAATATTGACCTGAGAACGAGTGGGAAGAGAATACTCAATATTCGTCTGCGGATTAAACGGATTTGGATAATTCTGGCTGATATTAAAGGTCGCAGGAAGCAGCCCGCCCGAATCATCATTGACATCCAGAAGAATATCATTGCTGACAATCAGGGAATCGTCAATAGAGCCATCGATATCGGTATCTATATATATTTTAATTTCATTAATATAATCTTTGCTCCATTCCGGATAAATATAATGAGCCGTATGGCCGTCAATATGTGCTGTGGAGTCAACAAATTCAAGGTTATACAGGGTATCCAGTTTATTCAGTTTTAGAATATAATCAGATGCACTGCCATGATTTTCAATCAAAAAACCAAACTGGTGAATAAATTTGAAACAGGAGGAATCATTGGCTGAAGTTTCAATATCTTGGCACTGCATCAGATACTCACCCCCATCCTCATAATAGCACATCCTGACGCCAAAGGTCCGTTCGATGTCGGTCCCGTTCATTATCCACAAGGTTGAATCATCGCCGGGATAGACAATCCGTTCGGACTCGTCAAGGGCAATACCCAAACGGTAATAAGTCATAAAACCTTTATCCGACATTAACGATATTCGTGCCAACCCTCCCTGGGCCCCGGTTAATCGGCAGTCCCATTCGCCGTTAGGCAAATAAAAGCCATAAGGCGGAGCGCCCAATTTATCATTGAAAATCAAGGGCATTCCGTTTATCAGGGAATCGTCAACCGAATCGGCGAGAGTATAATAGTGCCCCAAATCCGGCGATTCCAAACGAAGCGAATCGGCTTGAGAATAAAATAAATAAAAATCTGTCGAGGCCTTATTTTTATCGCCTCCCTCTATCCCCGGAATGGTCGGTCTGTTTAAAAAGGAACTAAGGGGTTGTTCGACCCAGATTTTCATGTAGCTGTCCCAATTGAGGGAATCATAGGTCCAGAAATTCAAGGCGGTATCGGCCAGAATCCTGGTGGTTGAATCGGTCGGGATATTGCAGTCATAGACATAAATCCAGAATTTGTCCGGGTCCGAAATATGTTTTTCGAGCTTGTATGGCACCACATTATGGCAACCGCGACGATTCTGGTCAGGATGATCCAGATCACAAATGGTCAAAGTATTGAGGTCGCCGAGTGATTTATTATTGCCCAAGATATCCGAAAGTTGTCGGATCAAAGTCGGCAGAGGTGTCGATTGAGCCGTTGTGGCATGAGTAATGCGTTCCTTTCCGAATTGAGAAACCATGAATCGGTTTATGGTCACTCGTCGGTCATCATTCATCGTGACCGGATAAAGATCGGTAAAGGCACCAACAGCGGGATATTGATTTTTAAAGACGGCCGAATCGCCGAAAGCCATCATGGCGCTGTTGGAGAGACCGTAGCAGGACCCGCCCCAGCTACCCTTTATATTCATCCAGTATTCCAGGGCACGTTGACGATATAAATATTTGCCGTCAATATACATATAGCATTGGTCGGTTCCGAAAGTACCGACAAACAGACCCCAGTTTGGAAAATCGGAGGAATAGGCATCAATGGGAGGATGAATAAAATAGGCCGGGAAATTCTCTCCGGTATAAACATCAAGGACTGTGTAATCAAACTGAGTGTACCAGCTAAACGGCCACATATTGGCAATAGTATTGGCAAATTGCCAGTTATCCTCTGTTATCCGAAATCGTTCATAGGTACTATCGGGCAGGACTCTGGTCAATACCCTTGGTTTGATATGGAAGACCCCACTCTCTCCAAAGATATCGCTATGGGCGGCATCCTGGACCAGTATTCGACATCGGTATGAAATAGTATCCGGGACCTCCCACTGGCAATGTCCCGAATCGGGATCGAACATCAACTCGATTTCGTGCCAGTCGGAGGAGACATAGCCGTTATAATCAAGTGCATACATGATATGAACATAATCGACTTCCTGAGCCAGCCAGGTGATATCGACCGTCTCGCCGGGGCGAAAGAGACTGTCCTCGCGCGGAGCAAAAACGATTATCGCTCCGTTGCCGCCGACCGTTCCGGCTTTATATTCATCGCCCCCGATATCGACCGAAGCGGTTCCGTTCTCATCGGCATCGATAATCCGCTCGTCTCTTTCAAAATCATATGCGGAGGTAACAATATCATTATAACCGGAATCTACCAACGGCGAGGTGAACGACAGGTGCGGGTCGACAACGAGAAAAGTATCGAATGAAGTGGCAACATCACGAACCTGTCCGGCCACATAAAGGGTATCATCGGTATTATCCAGTATAAAATACCAAACCGTATCGTAGATATTCGGCCTTATCAGACGGTCCTTATAGGAACGACCTTTAAGATTGAAATTCTGTACTGACAGGGCGGAAATAGCCTTAATACTGTCATAGTTGATAAAACTAATAACACCGGTATCGGCCGGGATAAAGACCGGATCATAATTTTTATTGGTGGCCGCAATGCCGCCAAGACCGATTAATTCTTCAAAGGTATAAATCGTCCCGGTCGGGGTTGGCAGATAGACATCCTCGTCTCCATCAATATCGTTATCATAGAAATTATTATAGGCAACCAGCTGATCGCCATTGTCCGATACTTGCTTGTAGCCACTATTGCCGTTATGGGCAAACAGATTATTATAAACCTTCTCCGTATAATCTACCGTAGAAGAATTATATAGGCCGAACCCCTTACAAAAGAGAATGCTGTTATTGATAAAATCCATCTTGCCGGTCCGGACATGCACGAAGATCTGATTCACCGATTCTCCTCCCCCGGCAAAAATATTACTTTCCAAAAGTATGGTACTACTGTCGCCGTTTTTATCGCCCAATGCTAACGCGGCTCCACTGCTGGCGGCAATATAACATCCTTTGATAGACAGGGTATCGAGAAGCGGCATTAATTCGATAGTCACGGGGGCCGAACCGAATTTACAATTTTCAATAAAAATATCTATCGGTTTAGGATGGTACATATTGTCATCAATATTAAGACCCAAACCAGAGCAGTTGACAATATCCATATTGCTCACGGTGAATCTTTGCGGGGTTTCATCTTCACGGCTTATTTGATAAGTAATACCGTTGCCATAATCACATCCACTGATATATGAATTCTGGATTATCTGCTCTCGACCGTTTTGTGCCACAATATTTATCGCATACCCTACATTATTTTCAAATATACAACTATCAATGAAAAGCGGGCCTTCAATGTTAATCGGTTTTTGGGCCAGACGAAGTCGGCTGTTTTTGATATTCACCGAGCCGCTGTCAGACGCATAGATGCCATACCATGTCGGATACTTATAACCGGAGTTACTCATCTGATAACCATAATCGCGATCATTAATACCGGTTAGAACGGCGCTATCAACAATCAGGCGACCGTAATCGCATTTTATGGTTCCACTAATTGTATTGTCATACATTTGAAAGACAGTCCCCTTATCAATTACAAGAACTCCGCCGCTGTCGATATTCGTCCCCCCCGAATTTAAAATCGGAATATCTGACTGGATATAGGCCGAATCATAGACATACAGGTGTCCAAATCGCAAAAATGGCAGGCGACAATTTGAAGCGGATATATTTTTAATACTTCTATTAATGATAGCGCTGGCCGGACAATAGATTAAACCGGGATTAAGGGATGGTTCAACGATACCAATGCTATTAAAATGAATACTTTCCAATTCAAGCGCTCGAACTCCAAGTATCTCTATCGGCGCCTTATTATAAAAATGGCTGGAGCTGAAGAGACAATTTTTAATAGACAGGTCTTTGTTTCCCTGATAAAACAGACAATAATTTTCTCCACCGTCAAAATATTTAAAATTACAATTTTCAAACGTGGTATTACCGCCTAAGAAATCAAGCGCCGTGGTCCCGCCCGTGCAAATGTCATCACGTCCGGTAAAATTGCAGTGCAGAAAGGTATTGGAATAATCTTCTAATTCACCGCTGTAATCCGAGCTTGAGGCAATGCGGTAGCACCCGCCAAAAATGATCGGATCGCCCGCTTTGCCTTTACACGTCAATAGGCCGCCATCATTGGAAATCGCGACTGTTCCACTTAAACCCCCGCTTTGAAAAACGAGAACAAAAGCCTCATCGGGGTTCTTATCACCATCGTCGGCTTTTATATAGCTGTTGTTAATGGTAAAGGAGCCATAATTGAGGACGGAACCATCATCATTATATTCATTACTGATCATGATCGGCATTTCAATAATAAAAGGCGGCCCGGGAGAATCGCCCACGCAATCGCCGTATTCGTTGTGAGTATCCCGGCTGATTGTCATTCCCTCGCCGATTAATTCAATAGGTTCGACGACATAGGTCAACGGCTCACATTCTATAAGTCTTCGATTCAGATAAACCAAAGCGTAGGATTGAGACGCCATTAATAAAAAAAGCAATAACAATGTTGAATAAAATAGCACCTTATTCATAAATAAACCCTTTATCTGATTTAATTAATTGTAGGCAAGTAACTCTGATGTATCCGTATCACTATATATAGTGTCCGATCGATTTAATTCGTTTAACTATAAGAAAGTCAATAATAATATTATGTCAATAGAAAATGTAATATTCAATACTGATTACATCCTGTTATCGGTATATATTTAAAGACTTTATTTGTTGTTGTTAGGATCGATTGCAGTAATTTATATTTAGATAAATATATCTATATTCTATTGGCTCTTTCTAACATTATCCCTCAAATCAGACCAAAACATGTCATAACTCGATTGTCGCAGGTTCAAATCCTGCCGCCGCTGCCAAATTTAAGCTCCTGAAGTTTTGCAAATTCGGGAGTTTTGTTTTTGGAGGGATTTCCTTCAGAAGCCGGATTTTCTAACAGTTTTCTATGTTTTGGCGAGGAAAAGGCTGAATAGTAGAATTATGAGAACTATCAGGGTGATGAGAGTGTACAGATAATCACGCTTGCGGAAAAATGCGAAAACCGAAAAGAAAACACGGGCAATAGGAGTGGCGATTAGAAACAGAAGACCGAGTTGAATTATTCCATTGCCGGTGAAATGCAGGGCCTAATTGATGATACCGGCCGGCCGTCTTAACAATGGCGAGGCCATTTTGAAATCGGTGTAATCAGGGATTTCCGTGCCATGCTTGATCAAATACACAAGCGTCCCGATAAGGACAATCGCAACGAAAAAAAAGACACCATAACGGAGCAGGCGGCCGATGGTCAGGTCCAGTTGTTCATCCGGGTTTTTAATTCGAGAAATAGCCATATTATATTTTCCCCATCAGGCCATTATAGATCATTTCGATGGCCATTAGGAGGATCGCCGGGCTGAAAACCAGGCGAATTATCGACGATGGCGCCCGGACCAGCACTCGAGCACCCAGCAGGGCACCCAGGGACACACCCAGCATGACCGGCATCGCCAATCCGGGATGGATGTAGCCCCTGGAAAGATAAACTCCGGCGCTGGCCACGGCTGTGACACCAATCATAAAATTACTGGTGGTCGTGGAAACTTTGAACGGTACCTGCATTACACGATCCATGGCCAGTACTTTCATAGCCCCGGAGCCGATTCCCAGAAGCCCCGATACGACGCTGGCGATATACATCAATCCAAATCCCTGAGGAATATGGTGAATATGATATTCAACCCGGCCCTCGGGACCAGGATAAGAGCTGTCGACGCGAAGGAATTCAGCCAGCCGGTCACGGTGCTCCGCAACATCTTTATTGTGTTTTGGTCGAAACGAGATAGCGGCCGAAATTAATGAGAACAACGCCGAGAATAATTCCCAGCAGGCCAGCCGAAAATTTGGGATGAAGGTAGGCCCCGCAGATGGCGCCGATAGTCGTGGCGATCTCAAGGAACATTCCCACCCGGATATTGGAAAATCCTTCTTTGACAAAGGCCGCCGCGGCTCCGGAGGAAGTGGCAATGACCGAAATCAAAGAGGCCCCGACAGCCAATCGGATATCGATGCCAAGAATCAGGGTCAGCATAAGGACAATGATTATCCCGCCCCCCAGACCGGTCAGGGCGCCCAGAAATCCGGCGACCAGAGAACCTGCACCTATAAGAACTGTAAATTCGATGGTATTCATACTGGCTTATTATCGATTCCCCTGTGATTACAATAATATTTCATTATTCAATTATCAATTGAAGAGAAAACTACTCCCGTCCCCGGTGCTTGGTCAACGCCAAAAAATGACTGCATTACCAATGCCTCTTGTTGAATTGTCTGCAATTGGGATATTTGATTGATGGTTTAATCAACCTCATTGGAACATTCAGACAGTAACATCCCTTATCAAAAACATCCATAAACTTGGTAGCCACTTATTGACAAAATAACAGGAGGTCGAAAATATCGACCTCCTGTCTCTAAAAGCTATTCATCGAGTTTATGCGAGATCGAAGCGATCAAGATTCATCACCTTGCTCCACGCGGCCACGAAGTCATGGACAAACTTCTCACGCGAATCGCCACTTGCATAAACTTCTGCGATTGCTCGAAGCTGGGAATTCGAGCCGAAGATGAGATCAACCCGGGTCCCGGTCCACTTGAGTTCGCCGCTTTCGTAATCTCGTCCCTCAAACACGTTTTCGGAAGTGGAGGATTTCTGCCACTTCGTATTCATATCGAGGAGATTTACAAAAAAGTCATTTGTCAAAGCTCCCGGCTGTTTGGTAAAGACACCATGCGCGGACTTTCCAAAGTTTGTATTCAAAACGCGCATGCCGCCGACAAGAACCGTCATCTCGGGAGCGGTCAGCGTCAGCAATTGCGCCCGATCAACCAGCAGTTCCTCTGCCGATATGGCATATTTGGTTTTCAGGTAGTTGCGGAAACCATCTGCGGAAGGTTCGAGTACGACGAATGATTCCGCGTCGGTTTGCTCCTGCGAAGCGTCCATACGCCCGGGTGCAAACGGAACCTTCACATCGTAACCGGCTTTCTTTGCGGCTTGCTCAACGCCGGCGCAACCGGCCAAAACAATCAGGTCAGCCAGTGAAACTTTCTTACCGCCAGACGGGGCATTGTTAAATGTGTTCTGGATGCCCTCCAGAGTATTAAGCACCTTCGCCAACTCGGCCGGCTGGTTGACTTCCCAATTCTTCTGCGGTGCCAGGCGAATACGTGCGCCATTCGCTCCGCCCCGCATATCGGAACCACGGAACGTCGATGCCGAGGCCCAGGCGGTCGAAACCAGTTGCGAGACAGACAGACCGGAAGCCAGAATCTTGCCTTTGAGGGAGGCGATGTCCTGCGCATCTATCAATTTGTGATTGACTGCGGGAATGGGATCTTGCCAAATCAACTCTTCGGCAGGTACTTCCGGACCGAGATAACGCGAACGGGGACCCATATCGCGGTGTGTCAGCTTGAACCACGCCCGGGCGAAGGCGTCCGCGAATTCCTCGGGATTCTTCTGGTAACGCCGGGCAATCGGCTCGTAGATTGGGTCGTAGCGAAGGGAAAGGTCCGCCGTGGTCATCATCGGCCGGTGTTTTTTGGACGGGTCATGCGCATCAACCACCATGTCTTCTTCGGCCACGTCCTTGGCCAGCCACTGATGCGCGCCGGCCGGGCTCTTGACCAGCTCCCATTCGTATTTGAACAGCATGTTCAAATAGCCCATGTCCCATTTGGTCGGGTTCGGTTTCCAGGCGCCCTCGATGCCGCTGCCGATCGTATCGCCGCCTTTGCCCCTGCCGAAACTGCTCTTCCATCCGAGCCCCTGCTCCTCGATGGGGGCGGCCTCGGGTTCCGGACCGACATGCACCGCATCGCCCGCGCCATGACACTTGCCGAACGTATGCCCGCCGGCAACGAGCGCGACGGTCTCCTCGTCGTTCATGGCCATGCGCGCGAAGGTCTCTCGAACATCACGGCCGGAGGCGACCGGGTCCGGGTTGCCGTTCGGGCCTTCCGGGTTCACATAGATCAGGCCCATCTGCACGGCGGCGAGCGGATTTTCGAGATCGCGGTCGCCTGAATAGCGTTTATCACCAAGCCACTCGGCCTCGGAGCCCCAATAGACATCCTCTTCCGGCTCCCAGATGTCCTCGCGTCCGCCGCCGAAGCCGAAGGTCTTGAATCCCATCGACTCCAGCGCGCAGTTGCCGGCGAGAATCATGAGGTCGGCCCAGGAGATCTTGCGGCCGTATTTCTGCTTAATCGGCCAGAGCAGCCGGCGCGCCTTGTCGAGGTTCACGTTGTCCGGCCAGCTGTTGAGAGGCGCAAGGCGCTGGTTGCCGGACCCCGCACCCCCGCGGCCATCGCCCATACGGTAGGTACCGGCGCTGTGCCAGGCCATCCGGATGAAGAGTGGTCCGTAGTGACCGTAATCGGCCGGCCACCAGCTCTGTGAATTGGTCATCAATGCATAAAGATCCTTTTTCACGGCCTTAAGATCGAGGCTTTTGAACTCCTCAGCGTAGTTAAACTTCTCACCCATCGGATTGGACAGGGGAGAATGCTGGTGAAGGATATTCAGTTTCAATTGGTTTGGCCACCAGTCTTGATTCGAAGTTCCTTTTGCCGGACTGCTTGCTCCGCCCGTTACCGGGCATTTGCTATCACTATTTGCATTCTTATCAGTCATAACTGCTCCTTATAAGGATTTATGTTGTACATTTTACCATTATCTTATATTATCAATATTATTTATTTTTCTTACTACAACTTGAACATAAACCTTCGATTACAACATGTTTGAAACCTGTTTTACCCCAGTGAGAGACAGATGCCGGCAGTTTCATCCGGTCAAAATCGGGCCAATAAAAATCTTCCATTCTTTTGCATTTAGAACAAACAAGATGATGATGATTGGATATATTAATATCAATACGCGTCGTATTATCGATATGGTGGACTTTTTTAATCAGACCATATTTTTCGAAAATTCCGATCGTCCGATAAACAGTATCCAGAGAAATCGTTTTCAGATGCCGGCGCACCTGATTGAAAATTTTTTCGGTTGTGGGGTGATCGGGATTTTGAATAAGGGCTCGAAATATCTCGGTGCGTTGATGAGTAATCCTTAATCCCCTGGATTTACAGACTTTTTCGAATCTGTCCATCATTTCGGCGACATGATCCCCGGTCTTTTTCATATGAATTGTAACATCCTTATTGTAGAATTGTTCCTATTTAGGAATAATTATAATAAAATATTTTAGGTCAATTATAAAAGTGCGAATTTTGACATACACTCCTTTCCCACATTTTCCCGGCAAAAAAAGCCTAAACACGCCATAACCCCGAAGGTCGGGACTCGCCCCCCCCTGCGCTACCAAATTTAAGCTCCTGAAGTTCAATGGCTTCGGGGATTTTGTTTTTTGGTGGTTCTTATCTGTCATATTGGTATATTTCTACATTATATAAGCAGATAGGAAAAGCAGATAATGAATATTGTCAGCAATGTTCTGAGCGCCATCGGAAACACGTCACTGGTCCAATTGCATAAGGTCGTTCCACCCGAATGTGCGAGAATATTCGTAAAACTCGAATGGGAAAATCCGACCGGGAGCATGAAAGACCGGACCGCCCGGGCCATGATTGCACGAGCCGAGGAAGACGGCCGGCTGAAACCCGGGGATACCATCGTTGAGTACACCGGCGGCAGTACCGGTATATCGCTGGCTCTGGTCTGTATCGCCAAAGGATACCACCTGCATATCGTTTCCTCCGATGCTTTCAGCCGGGAAAAACTGAAACATATGTCGGCTCTGGGAGCCAGACTGACTCTGGTACCGAGTGAAGGCGGCCTGACCACCAAAAAACTTATTCTGGATATGATCGAAACCGCCCGTGAAATCAGCAAAGAGCCGCATACTTTCTGGACCGATCAACTCAATAATCTCGACAGTATTACCGGCTACTACCCGCTGGCCGAGGAAATCTGGAACCAGACCGGCGGCAAACTCGATGCCTTTGTTCAATGTGTCGGCACCGCGGCTTCCGCGCGCGGCGTAGCTACCGTATTGAAGCGGTACAATCCGAAGATTAAGATAATCATCGTGGAGCCGGCTGAATCGGCGGTATTGTCAGGCGGCCAGGCCGGACCTCATAAAATCGAGGGAGTCGGTATCGGCTATACTCCGCCGCTCTGGGATCCGGATCTGGTCGATGAAATCATTGCGGTCGGGACTGATGATGCCAAGGCGATGGTGCGGCGTCTGGCCAGGGAAGAGGGGCTTTTTGCCGGAACATCATCGGGAGCCAATGTTATCGCGGCTATTCGGGTGGCCGAGCGCTTGGGGCCTGAGGCCGCGATTGTTACCCTGATGGTTGATTCCGGTTTGAAATACCTCAGCACCGATGTTTTCGGGAAATAGAAGATTCCTTTGTTCTCCAACCGATCAACTGCTTATATAAACCCGGATTTCCCATTTGAATCTGGGTTCTGGGATTGAGATGCGTTAATATATGGCGTATGGAAAGGGATTTGATGGACATTTGATCATCGAAAGTGGGAGAACCCGATGGGTGAAGGATGCAAGGACGCTCTCAGGCTCAATTTTGATCGCAAATTGAAGCTCGAATTTCATGGAACCAAGGTTACCAGTGATGCCGGTTTGCTGGCATACCGAGAGCTTGATGAGACCTTGGGATTGACGAGGACGGCGGTGGTTGAGATCATTGACAGTTGAACCGGGGGTAGCACCCGGCACAGTATTGTTGCTTTACTGAGGCAGTCGCTATACAGCCGATTGGCCGGCGATGAAGATACCAACGATGCCGAGCGACTGTGTGTTGATCCTGCGATGCGGCACGTGGCCGGCGGCCGGGCCACCGAACACAGGGTCGCTTCGACGAGCCAGATCGGTCGCTTTGAGACTGAGATACTGACTCAACCGAAGAACCTTGAGTTTCTGATGAATCTACCTGGCAGATGGGTAGATCAGGTTCTTGAGAACCGGCCGCAAAAGCAGATTATCCTCGATATGAATAATTCCGTCAGCCCGACCTTTGGTCATCAGGAAGGTTCGGCCTACAGCGGCTATTTTGAATGCACGTGTTATCATCCATTGTTCTGTTTCAACCAGTATGGCGACGTCGAGCGGGTGCATCTACGCCACGGTATTGTTCACAGCGCCGATGAATGGCGGCATGTTCTGGAGCCAATTGTCAATCGTTATCGAGGCTACGACATCCCACGGTTTTATCGCGGCGACGCTGGTTTTGCCAATCCGGATTTGTACAGCTATTTGGAAACAGAAGGATACTTCTATGCCATACGTCTGAAAGCCAATGCCATTCTGTACAGCGAGGTTGAGCATTTACTGACTCGTCTTGTTGGTCGTCCGCCTAAGAAACCGATTGTTCAGTATTACAGTTTTCGTTATCAAGCCGCCAGTTGGGATACAGTCAGAAGAGTCGTCTCCAGGGAGGAATGGCATGCGGGCGAGTTGTTCCCACGGATTGGTTCCATCGTGACGAACCTTCGCTGGAAATCTGCGAATGTAGTGAAGTTCTACAACCGGCGTGGTACGGCCGAGCAATGGATCAAGGAGGGCAAATACGCCTTGAACTGGACGCGGCTTTCCTGTCATGATTTTGTGGATAATCAGGTAAGATTGCAATTGTTTGCTCTGGCATATAATCTGGGAAACTTTCTGAGGCGGCTGGCACTGCCCAAATCAGTCAAAGTGTGGTCACTGAGGACACTCCGAGAGAAACTGATCAAGATCGGAGCCAAAGTCGTTCGTCACGCCCGTTATGTGACATTTCAGATGGCTGAGGTATTGGTATCGAGATCGTTGTTTTATGAAATCCTTAAGCGGATTGGCCGCTTGAAACCAGCCCCGGTCAGCACAGACTAATATGGCAGGCTACTGCAAGATATGGTGTTCTGGGAGTGTAAACGGGGAGAGTCTGCCCAGAGACGGTTTCCGGAAGGCTGGCAACACCACAAGGCCGTCATTTTTGTGCTCATTGGAGCGATCACTCAGGGAAACGAGTAAATTCTTGACCATTCGGGGATGTTTTTGCATATTCAGAGTAACGGAAAGGACAAATTATGTTTTTGAAAACTCTATCTGGGAAATCTCAGTTAAGATATTCTACAAGCCAATCGATCCGCGGATAGTCTGAAACTATCTGCCGGAAATCTACGTAGCACCAATATAGAAGGAGTACGTAGTGATCGTTTCCTCGCCTTCATCGCCTGCCCAAGGCAAAACTCAAACCGGGATTTTTGGTCGCATCCCGCCCTGGGTGACCCTGTTGGCGCTGGCCCCGATTCTTGGAGAACTGGTCTCCAGCCACCAGACACCGCTTGAATTTGTTAACCCATTCAACCTGCTTATTCTCTCTCTACCATACGGATGCGGGGCGTTGATCTGTCGGGAACTGCTGATTCGGTGGTCTGGAAGTGCGCTATCCCTGCTTTTGTTGGGATTAGCCTTCGGAGTCTATGAGGAGGGAGTTGTTGTCTACTCGCTCTTCGATCCAGATTGGTCGGAACTCGGCCCGTTGGCGACATACGGGTTCCGTGTGGGCGTCAATTGGACCTGGTCGATCATGACGATACAGTTTCACGCCCTGATCAGCATCGGTTCCAGTGTTGTACTCGCTCATATCATTCATTCCGACCGCAGAAATCAAGCCTGGCTGGGGAAACGGGGATTGATCGCCTGCGGCGCTGGCCTGCTGGCCTGGATTCCTGTGTTGGGTCTGATCATGAAGTACGACATGCATCGTCCCTTCCCTCAGCTGTATTTGTATCTCCTGGCCTGGGGCGTTGTACTTGGGCTGGTATTCGCCGCCTACCGCCTCGCCATCCGGCAAGTCCCCTCAGTTAAAACGGTTCGGGCCAGACCATGGTTTTTCTTTGTTCTCGGTTTGATCAACATCACGGTTGTATTTAGCTGTGTATTCATAACCGCCGAGTATGGCTTTCCACCTCTGGGGGTGACCTTGCTGTCATTGGTCCTGTTTGACGCCATCTCGCTCGCGTTGGTGTGGCGCTGGTCCGGACATACACGCGGTTGGGATGACCGTCACCGTCTCGCCCTGATTGCCGGTCTCTTGGTATTCTTTGTCTTTTTTGCATTCACTAAAGACTTCGAATCATGGCATGGTACGAGCATTATCGGTATTCTGACAATTATGGGCCTTTGGCAACTCGGCCGCACGGTTCATCGCAAGCGGCAACTCTCGGGTTATACTTCCTGATCAATTCCATTGCATTATTGAGGGTCAGGGTAATAATTTGTCGAACCTATTCAGGAGAATAAAGCTATCTTTTTCAGCGCATTACCGAAAGCCTATAAAGCATTCCTTCGGGCGGGCGTGGCAGTATCGTTTCTGGGATCATATCATTCGAAATCGGGATGATTTGAATAATCATATTGATTATATTCATTATAATCCTGTCAAACATGGAAAAAACTTATTGCTCTTTTAAAGGCATATAATTTTACAGGAATATGGGGGATATGAGGAAAAATAATGGGCATTGTTTTCCATGTACAGTGCTTCCCCCCCTTCACACCCGGTTCAGCAGTGTCCGGAGGCAGGCCAGGCGGCTGTTTTTATCCACCTGCGATAAATCCACCCGGATAATCGCCCCCTCGGCCAGCGCAAACTCCATCGGATACTCCACCGCCCGGCGCCAGTTCTCCACCTCCTTGCGCTCAAACCTCTTCCGGCAATTAAACATAAACTCCACCCGCCCGGATTTGATCCTGATCCGCTCGATATCATGCGCAAAGGCCGAAATCCGCACCGCCGCCGCCTCGAACAAGTTGTTCACCTCGACCGGCGGTTTGCCGAACCGGTCCTCGACATCATCGCGAATCTTTTCGATCTCATCCAGCGACCGCGCCCCCGCGATCTTCTGGTAAATCTCGACCTTCTGTTGCCGAATATCGATATAATGCTCCGGTATCATCAGTTCCACTTCGGCCTCGATCTTGGTATCCGGCATCCGCGGTACCTCCTGGCCTTTCAGCTCGGCTACCGCCTCCTCGAGCATTTTGGCATACAGGTCGAACCCGACCTCCTCGATAAACCCCGACTGCTGGGCCCCGAGAATATTCCCGGCCCCGCGTATCTCGAGGTCTTTCATGGCCAGCGCGAAACCGGATCCCAGGTCGGCATGAGCCTCGATCGCCCGAAGCCGTTTGCGGGCGTCGTTGGTCAGCAACTTGTACTGCGGTGTCAAAAGGAACGCCCGCGCATGCACCGATGATCGTCCCACCCGGCCGCGCAACTGGTACAACTGCGCCAGCCCGAACCGGTCGGCGCGGTTGATGATAATCGTGTTCACCGACGGGATATCCAGTCCCGATTCGATAATGGAGGTCGACAGCAAAACCTGGAACCGGCCCGACAAAAAAGCCAGCATGATCCCTTCGAGCGATTTCTCGTGCATCTGCCCGTGGGCCACCGCGATCTCGATCTGCGGCAGGATTTTCTTCAGGTAACGGTACATCGCCTCGATGGTTTGCACCCGGTTGTGCACGAAATAAATCTGCCCGCCCCGGTCCACCTCATGCAGTATCGCCTCGGCGATAGCTTCCGGTTCGAACTCCGTGATCTGCGTCAATATCGGCCAGCGGTCTTTGGGCGAGGTGTTGATCAGCGACATATCCCGCGCCCCCATCAAAGACATCTGCAACGTCCGTGGTATCGGTGTTGCCGTCATCGCCAGCGTGTCCACCGTCGTCTTGATCTTCCTCAGTTTCTCCTTGTGCCTGACCCCGAACCGCTGCTCCTCGTCGATCACCAGCAGTCCCAGGTCCCGAAACTGCACGTCCTTAGATAACAGCCGATGCGTTCCGATCACCACATCGACTTTCCCCTCGGCCAGCTCCTTAACGATTTCCAGTTGCTCTTTCCGCGTCTTGAACCTGGAGAGCATCTCCACCCGGACCGGAAATCCCGCCAGCCTCTGTGAGAAGGTGTTCAGATGTTGTTGCGCCAGGATTGTCGTCGGCACCAGAATCGCCACCTGTTTGCCGGCCTCGATTGCCTTGAAAGCCGCCCGAATCGCCACCTCGGTCTTGCCGTACCCCACATCACCGCATACCAGCCGGTCCATTGGCATCGCGCTCTCCATATCCCGCTTGATATCCTCGATCGCTTTCAACTGGTCCTCGGTCTCATCGTGCGGGAACGAGGCCTCCAGTTGCCTCATCCAAGTGGTATCGGGTCCGAAGGCAAATCCCGGGCGCGTTTTCCGCTCGGCATAAATCTTGATCAGCTCCTCGGCCATATCGGCAATCGCCTTTTTGGTCCGCTCCTTGATTTTCTCCCAGCCCGTTCCGCCCAGGGCCGAAAGTTTCGGGGCGGCATCCTTCCCGGAATACTTCGACACCCGGTTAAATTCCTCGATCGGCACATACAGCTTGTCCCCGCCGAAATAATTCAGCAACAGGCAATCCCGCGACCGTCCGTCCACCGCGATCGTCTGCAACCCCTTGTACTGCGCAATCCCGAAATCGGTATGCACCACGTAATCGCCGTCGATCAGGCTGGTGTAACTCTGGATCGCCACCCCTTCTTTGAATTTTCTGCGTTTGGTGCGGCGGTAATGACGGCCGAAAATCTGGTGGTCGGTAAGGATCGCGATCCGGTTGCCCGAGGAGACGAATCCCCCTTTGAGATTGGCCACCTCGATCGGAAGCGGTGTCTCGGTTTCCAGCTTGTCGGTCAGGAGTTCATTCAGGCGGGCAGCCTGCCCGGGATTGTCCGCCGCAATAAAATACTCGATCCCCAACTGTTCGAAATCCCCGATCGTCGCCGCCAGCAAATCCAGCCGCGATCCCAGCGCCGGATGTTCCCGGCATTGAAAATCGATAATATGTTCCCGGCCGCCCTTGAACGGTAACCAGTCGATCTTCTGTTCCGCCGCCAGATACCCTTCGAGTTTGTCCCGGTTGCGGAAATATTCTGATACTGTCGGCGGCTGTTCCAGCCGTTCCCGAATCCGTACATAGCGCCGCTCAGCATCGGTCATGATTTCCTCGATCGTCCCGGTCAGATTCCCGACCCCGTTTATAAAATAGAGCGGTCTTGGCGGCAAATAATCCAGCAGGCAACCCGTCTCCACCCCGAATGTTACCGCCAGCCATTCCAGTCCCGGCAACTCCGGGTCGTTGATATACCGCGCCCGGATCAAATCCCCGTCCCGTTCCGGCATCCCGGATATATACCGCTCCACCGTCTCCTGCGTGATCGTCACCTCGCGGCGGGGGAGAAGCTCCACTGCTTCCAGACGGGCCGTAGTCCTCTGCGAGGAAACCTCGAACCGCCGGATCGTCTCGACCTCGTCGCCGAAAAATTCCACCCGCACCGGGTACTCCAGGCCGGGGGAGAAGAAATCGATCAGCCCGCCCCGAAGCGCAAAATCGCCGACCTCCTCCACCAGCGCCACTCTCCGAAATCCCATCGCGATCAACTTGACGGCGAATTTCTGGATATCGATCTCATCGCCGATCCGCACCATCAGGCTGTTCTTCTCGAAATCCTCGACCGCAATCGTCGGCTCGATCACCGCCGCCACCGGCGCCACCACTATTTTCGTCCCGTTGTTTTTCAGGCGGGCTATGGTCGATAACCGGCTGCCGACTATCTCGGCCGAGGGAGGCCGGAATTCGAACGGCGGCGACTGTAGCGACGGGAAATGGCTGACCGCCTCATCACCCAGCAAAAACCGCAAATCCTCGTAAAGTGCCTCCGCTTCCTCCGGTGATGAAATCACCGCCATCACCGGCCGCCCGGTCTGCTCGACCGTGTTGGCCAGGAGGACCGCCGGCGATGAACCCGCCAGCCCGGTGATACTTATTTCTTTTTCGATACTACTGCCGATCCGGTTGACCAGTTCCGTAAAGGGGGGCGTATTACCGAACCTATCCAGGATTGACTTTATCCGGCTGTCTTTTTTAATCGTGACGCTGTTCATAAAAATCTTCTTCCAAGCACAAAAGCCCCACCCGAAATTCGGGAGGGGTATCACGTTTTTATATTTTATCGGTTAGTATTCTAATACATTCACACCCGCAAATCAATCACTTTTTCAGAAATTTGCTGACTTCCCCGTCTGCCACCTATACCTTTATACTTCCGCCCCCCGCCATTTTCAACATTTTCCCTTCCATTCTTTGTTTTTGTTTTTCATGTCATTCCATCCCTTTTCTTTCATTCATTCCTGTTTTATCATTCCCGGCCTTTTTTTCATTCCCGCTTCTTTTCCCATCATTCCCGACCCCCTTTTTTGTCATTCCCGACCTGATCGGGAATCCATCTTCATCCCTTCTTGAGAGGGGTGGATCCGCCGCAGGCGGAGACGGGGTGTGTCATCCAATCTGCTTTTTGTGGGCGGCAAACGCCTCGTCCGCCCCCATTAGATCGATCCCATAAAAAACCATTGCCGATTTCCCGCTCGCATATTATACTTATCCTGGTATTTGGGTCAAAACCCCCGCCGAAGGTCCGAAGCGAAGCGGAGGAGGTTTCGACATCATACCTGTTTATGATTCGAACAACAAACCGGGTGGCCTCACCCGCTGATCAACACACCATCGTTTTTACACCCCTCGGGACCAGGCCCACCGGATAGCAGATGGAATCTGATATTCATTAGGTAACTGTGAGATAATTGGATCGTTTAATATTACTGGAATTAAATCAAATGTTGTAAATTTTGAAAAGAAGCAATTGTATATAATTGAATCTGAGGTTCCTCAAAATGTATATCTCAAGACTTGAAATATCCAATTTTAAAAAGGCCACCAGTAATAATCCAATAATAATTGAACTAAAGAACGGATTAAATTTACTCATTGGTGAAAATAACATTGGAAAAACCACTATAGTAGAAGCGTTGGTTATTTGCCTGAATTATGGAAGCTCAGATAAGAATGTATGGCTTTCTGAGGCTGATTTTCACGATCCAACGAAGCCAATTAGTATCGGAATAGAGTTCTCGGGCCTGAATGATGCTCAGCAGGCAGCATTTCTTGAGGCGTTGATTCTTGACGGGGAACATGGCAAGCATAAGCTCAGGTTTGATTTCAACTTCAACCTCCGAGGTACGAAAATACAGCCACAGGTCAAGTGCGGTGAGACCGGCGACACAACAAACCCATATGATATTCTAGCTTATCTAAGGGCTATATTTCTTCCTGCATTGAGGGATGTTAGTTCCGAATTCAAACCGGGCTACCGCAGCCGTGTTGGTAATATTCTTAAGAAAAATCTGGATGATGAAGGTGTAGAGTTCGAATCAATATTCCAAAAAGCCAACCGGGAAGCATTGGCCTTGCAGGGCGATGAGAACCCTGTACTTAAGCTTGAGAAGAATACAAATCCGAATATTGATAAACTCACACTGCGCGGTGATGACAATAAGATTAAGCTGAACTTCGTCGATCAAGAATTTACGAAAATTCTTTCAAATATTCGCATGACCTGCGCTGCTAAGGGTCTTGATATTAGCACAAATGGGTTGGGATATAATAATCTTATATTCATCTCAACTGTTCTGACTGAATTGAAATACGATGAAGTACTCACTCCTCACAAGTTCAGCTGTCTGATTATTGAAGAACCTGAAGCTCATTTGCACCCACAGCTTCAATCACTGCTATTAGAATTTCTTCAAAACGAATACAAAGATATTCAGGTGATTTTAACGTCGCATTCCCCGACATTGGCATCAGTTGTAGATTTGAACAATATCAATATACTTTGCAGAAACGCGGACAATGTGAAGAGTCTTCTTCTGCAAAACGCTAGTATTCAGGAATCTAATAAACTATTCCTGCAACTGTTTCTGGATGTTACTAAGTCTCAATTGTTTTTTGCTCGTTCCATAATTTTCGTGGAAGGGATTACCGAGGCAATCTTGTTGAAGTCATTCTGGGATTATATGTATCGTGATCCTAATGATAGCTTTGAGAAACAAGGGATCGAGATAGTTAATATTCAAGGCGTGTCATTTAGCAGATATATCGATCTTGTGAGCAATGTGTTCAGCGAATCGAACGTCAAGTCTGTAATCATTACGGATGATGATCGCGGAACAGGCAGAGATTGTCCGAATGATATGCGTTTTACAAGGGATGGTAATTTACGGGATACATCGGAGATCATTTCTATTTTCGATAGTGCCCCAATATCTGCAAGGGCGGCCGGGCTGAAGAGTGAGGTAGATACTCTTAGAGCTCAAAACAAGCGAATTGCATTATTTATGGCAAGGAAGACTCTTGAAGTTGAACTGGGCATGGCGAATATGGTCTTTAGGCACAGGTTAGGACAATTGCTTGATACTACATTTGACACTACAAGTGATAAAGAGCTTGGTATTGAAGTATGGAAATGTGTAGTATCAAGCTCAAGCAAATCTGATTTTGCGGACAAGCTGGTTGCCGTTATTCAGGAAGACATAAAGAACATCCGATTTTCATTGGCTGTACCGAAGTATATCCGGGATGCATTTGAGTATATCACGAATGATTGAACTTACAACCAGTCAGCAGGCCGCGGTTAATGCCGAGGGGCTTATTGTTTTGACCGCTTGCCCAGGGAGTGGCAAGACAACAGTCGTTGCGCATAGGTTGCGGCATTTAATGGAAAAAAGACAATTGAGGGAATACCAAGGTATTGCCGTTTTATCCTTTACAAATGTAGCCAAAGACTCCATTAGACAAATGTATTATGAATTGACTGGCGATCAGGTAAAGGGACCTCACTTCGTTGGAACAATAGATAGCTTTCTCAATGGATTTGTGATTCGCGTCACAGGTCACCGGCTACTAGAAAAGAAGACGCAGAAGGTTATCATACTGGACGTAAATTCATTATGGATTGATGACCGATTCCCGAAATTAAAGCAGTTTGGTTTAAGTGGCCAGAATATTTGCCACGATTGCTCTGGAAATGTGATATATCAACAGAAGAACAAGACAATAAGTGCAGAAGCTCAGCAGTATTTGGTAGTTGTAAAACGAGAACTCAGGAAAGGAAATATTATCACTCAAGGGGATGTCAGCTACTATTGCCTTGAGATTCTTAGGTCATTCCCTGGTTTTACAAAAGCGCTATGCAATCGCTTTCCATTTATCATTGTCGATGAAGCGCAGGATTGCTCTGAAACGCAAATGGCGATAATTGATGAATTGAAGAGACAAGGGCACTCTGAAATCATGCTGTTAGGTGACCCATATCAGTCTATTTATGAGTGGAGAGATGCCAATCCAGAGTTAATTATCGCAAAAGACCAAGACGGCGATTGGCAGTCACTCAGTATCACGGAAACCCAACGCTGTGGTGAAAGCATTTGTCAATTCCTCAATAAGTTCCATAATGCTCGATCAATAACTCAGGATACTAATCGGACGGAAATAAGTGACGCCGAAGTGATTGCCCGGCAAGCAGACGATTTTAACAATGCTTTGGCTGAGTTCGTTGCCTATGCAAGAGACAAAGGTATTATGATTGGACCCGATAATGTGGCTATTCTCTATGGTGGGCATAGGTCAGTTGCAAATATTCGGAAAAGTAAGATCAAAGAGACTGATTTGTTTGCTGTAGAAAACTCAGATATTCAAGCATTGCCTCTAAGGGCGAAAATACACTTCGATAGAGCAGAATATAAACAGGCATACGAATGTCTTCTTAGATTCCTCTATTTCTCTTCAAAAGGCGAACGGGTTAAATCTTCAAGGCAATTGCATGACCATAAACTTGGTGATCTTGACAGCAAATGGCTAATCTGGTCTACCTGCAAGAGACTACCTTCGCTAGAGTTATCACTTCTCGAATGGATTAGAGAGGTAAACGTAGTGCTAAATGAAGCTACCTCAGAAATCGGTTGTCGGGCATGTGAACTTAAGAAGAAACGCAATCAGGCAGACCTTAACAACTTGAATAAAGATTTGCTAATAGAAGCAGATGAGGCTGAAGTTAGGGAGATCACAATTCAAAACATCCATCAAATCAAGGGTAGAACGTTTGATGCGGTTATGATATACGTTGACAGCGGTCGGGGTAGGTGGAAGCTGACTGTCAGTAAAATAAAGGAAAGCCTTACACAGCATGACCTTTTTGGCTCCGACCATCTAGATGATACAAGATGTTTCTATGTTGCTGCATCGAGGGCAAGAAAAGTGCTTTGGATTTGTAGTAAAGATAAAGCCATCGAGACAATTTTTCAGCCAAGTAAACCAGGAGCCCCGCGCTCCTGACTATTTTCCCATGTTTCAAAATTTCCCCCGCCTCCCGCTTTCCCTACCAAACCACCCTTAATCCATACCCCGCCCGGATTTATATGAAAACCCTTATATCCAAAAATATCCGGCATAAAAACTTTTTACTGACAAAACGAACCCATTTCATGACCTATCCCAAAATCGAGGTGCCCCGCCGCTTGCGGTGGGAAAAATTCCGGCGGATGAAACGAACCCATTTTTCCCGAAAACTTTTTTACTGAGGAAACGAACCCATTTTGAAAAAATACTCGAAGGATGAAACGAACCCATTTGCCCGCGGCTGACCCCGTTTTCTTCCCTTGACTATTCGGCCCTTTTGCCTTTCATTTGGGGAAATTTTAAACGGGAATCTGTGAGATTATGAATGATAATGCCATGAAAGGATATAAAGGACGGGCCAAAGAAGTCCTCCAGTCACTCGGCGGACGGGTCTGGGCCAATGTCCGGCTCAAAACCACCAAAGGCGATTTCGAGGGGGTTATCCTCCCGCGCTCCGAGACCGCCGATGGCGACCATATCGTCCTCAAACTCAAAACCGGCTACAATATCGGGATCCGGGCCGACAGTATCAACGAAATCATCGAGACCGGCTATAAAGAAGCTATCTATAAAATCCCCGAAAAGGAATTTCCCTTCTCGCCGGATAAACCCAATGTCACCCTGCTCGGCACCGGCGGCACCATCGCCTCCCGGCTCGATTACCGCACCGGCGCCGTCATCCCGGCCTTCACCCCGGGCGAGCTCTACGGTGCTGTCCCGGAACTGGCCGATATCTGCAACCTCGAAACCCTCAAACTGTTCGGCGTCTTCTCGGAAAATATGGGCCCCGAACAATGGAAAACCCTGGCTGTCGAAATCGGCCGCCAGATCGAAAAAGGGGTCAAGGGAATCGTCATCGGCCACGGTACCGACACCATGCATCATACCGCCTCGATCCTGTCCTACATGGTCCAGAACAGCCCGGTTCCGATCGTCATGGTCGGTTCCCAGCGCTCCTCGGACCGCCCCTCGTCCGATGCCGCCTTCAACCTCCGGTGCGCCTGTTACACCGCCGGCCATTCCGATATCGCCGAAATCATGGTTTGCATGTTCGGGCCGACTTCCGATGAATACAACCTCCTCCACCGCGGCACGCGGGTGAGGAAAATGCACTCCTCCTACCGCTCGACCTTCCGCACTATCGGCGATGTGCCGATTGCGATGGTTACCCCGGAGAAATTCACACCCATCAAGCATGATTACAAAAAGCGCCGCGATGACCGCCAGGTCGATATCCGGGCGGTTTTCGAGGAAATGGTCTCGATTGTCTATTATTATCCCAATATGCGCCCCGATATAATTGAAGCGTTGATCGACAACGGCTACAAGGGGATCGTTATCGCCGGAACCGGATTGGGTCATGTCAACAAGCCGCTCTATCCGGCTCTCAAGAAAGCCCACGAATCCGGCATCGCCGTCTTTATGACGGTGCAGACTCTGTGGGGCTATGTGCAGATGTATGTTTACGATACCGGCCGCGATATGATGGAACTGGGAGTTATTCCGGCCGGGAATATGCTCCCCGAGGCCGCCTATACCAAACTCGGCTGGGTGCTGGCCCAGACATGCGAACCGGAAAAAGTCAAAGAGATGATGTTGACCCCGATCGCCGGTGAAATCACCGAGCGTGAACCGTTCGATGGTTACCTGATTTTCCAGGGAGGCATCCCCGAGGTGGAGCAGTTCATCAGCCGTTTCCACCGCTGAGAATTTTATGGATGCACGAATATATGCGGGCGGCCATCTACCGCCCGTTCTCTTTTATGATTCGGGCCAATTGACCCGCCGCCCAGTCGAGATCATCGGGCGTATGAGCCGTGCTGACAAACCCGACCTCGTAGGCCGACGGCGCCAGGTATATCCCGGCCTGAAGCGCCGCCTGGAACACCCGGGCGAATTTTTGGCTGTTTTCGGATTTGACCTGTTCGGCTTTTGTGGCTGTTTCGGCCTGCAGATTGATCCAGAAAATCGAGCCGATGGAGACGACATTGACCGGTTCGCTCTCCAGCCCGGAGCGGAGCTTGGCGACAAAGCGATCGCTGTTTTTCTCCAGCGTCTCCCAGCCGGAGTTGTCGCTTAAGTATTTCAGGGTGGCTATCCCGGCCGCCAGCGCCAGCGGATTACCCGACAATGTCCCGGCCTGGTAAACAGGACCATCGGGGGCCAGAAGATTCATAATTTCGGCCCGGCCGCCGAACGCCCCCACCGGCAATCCGCCGCCGACCACTTTGCCATAGGTGGCCAGATCCGGTTTTATTTTATAATATTCGGCCGCCCCGCCCGGCCCCACCCGAAATCCGGAGATGACCTCGTCGAATATCAAAAGCGCTCCGCTTTTCCGGGTAATGTCCCGCAGAAGCTCAAGAAATTCCCGCTTCTGTAATAGCAACCCGTTGTTGGCCGGAATCGGCTCGATTATCACCGCCGCGATATCCGGCCCATGCTTTTTGAACACCGTCCCGACCGCGTCGGGATCATTAAGCGGAATTACCAGGGTGTGTTTGGTGAAATCTTTTGGCACTCCCGCCGAAGCCGGAATTCCCAGAGTCACCACTCCCGACCCGGCCGAAGCCAGCAAATAATCGGAATGCCCGTGGTAACAGCCGGTGAATTTGATAACCTTATTCCTTTTGGTGAACGCCCTCGCCAATCGAATCGCCGACATCACCGCCTCGGTTCCCGAGGAGACAAATCGCATTAACTCCATATGCAGGCAAAGCGCCTTGATTCTTTTGGCCAGAAGGATTTCGTTTTGATGAGTCGTCCCAAAACTGGTCCCTTTGGCGGCCATTTCCGAAATTGCTTTTACGACTTCAGGGTGAGCATGACCAAGGATCAGCGGCCCCCATGAACAGCAGAAATCCAGATACCTGTTACCGTCAATATCAAAAATATAGGCACCGTCGCCCCGCTCAATATAAAGAGGCGTACCGCCAACAGCCTTGAAGGCCCTGACAGGAGAATTAACGCCGCCGCTAAGGCACTGCCGGGCTTCACCATATAGTTTTTTAGAAACTTCAAATGATTTCATCTTCAATCCTTTTTATAATAAACTGGTCCGCCAATTTGCAAAAGCCAATCTTATAAAATAACTGGCAAAAGCCTAATTTCCATCAATTTTGTAGAATTTTATACGTTTCCGATGCCGATATACGTTTTAACTGTTGACAAAGTTAGATAAGTCTAATATTATATAAGGCTATGAAATTAACATCAAAAGTCGAAGATTATCTGGAGACGATATATCGATTATCGATATCCGGTGACGAAGTCGGTATATCCGATGTGGCTCGGGAGCGGGGAGTGACTTTACCGACAGTGATTTCTGCTGTTAATAAACTCAAAGAAATGGGCCTGGTCAGCCAGCAGCATTACGGCAAAATTCATCTCGAAGCATCGGGGATTGATAAGGCGCGGGAAATATATGAAACTCATAAGGCATTGAAATCATTCCTAACCGAGGTTCTTCGACTGCCGGCCGATCATTCGGAACATGAAGCTTGTCGTATGGAACATGTTATGAGCGGGAAGACTATCAATCGGCTGGTCACTTTTATGGACATCATGCAAAACTGCCCGGCCAGAAACCAGAATGTACGGGACAATTGCCTTGATTTTACCGATGATAGTTCAGGTATGGATGTTATTCAGGATGGTAAATGATATGAGTCTAAATGAACTTAAACCGGGACAAATGGGACGCATCACCAGAGTGGCCGGAATCGGGCCGATACGTCGCCGATTGCTTGATTTGGGGATTCATCCCGGTGAGACAATTACAATGGTAAAATCAGCCCCTCTCCGGGATCCGCTTGAGGTCTCCCTGGGAAATGGTCATATAAGTATCTGTCGGAGTGAAGCGGCTCTCATTACGATAGAGGTGATATCATAAACGGTAGTGACAGATAAACGTCTCATTAAAATAGCCCTCGCCGGCAATCCCAATGCCGGCAAAACCTCCATTTTTAACGGCCTGACCGGAGCTAAACAAAAAGTCGCCAATTTTCCGGGTGTCACGGTCGAAAAACGTATCGGTTATCGGAAATACAAAAATTACGATATTATGTTTGTCGATCTGCCGGGAACCTACAGCCTGACGGCTTATTCGCTCGATGAAAAAGTGGCCAGGGATTTTATCCTCGATGAAAGTCCTGATTTAATCATTAATGTTATCGACAGCGGCAATCTGGAGAGGTCTTTGTACCTGACCATGCAACTGATTGAAATGGGTGTCGATGTCGTTCTTGATTTGAATATGTGGGATGAGGTACAGGAGTTGGGAATCGAGATCGATACGGAAAAACTTACGGTTCTCCTCGGGGCACCCGTGGTCAAGACAATCGGTAGCCGGGGGCAGGGAATCGAATCCCTTCTGGAGACCTCTATTGCACTGGTAGAACACAGTAAAAACGGACACCGCCATCCACCGGTATCGTATGGTTCCAAACTCGATGATGTTGTTCTTAATCTATCGTGCGAAATTCAGAGATGTCGTGGATGTGAATTCTGTCGCAACCCCCGCTGGCTGGCTATCAAGCTGTTGGAAGGTGATAAAATGTTTATCAAGCAATGCCTTCGGGGACCGATGGAATCAAGCCCTCTGGCGGCCAAACTGAATGAGTCGATAAACCACATTAAAACGACAACCCATGAAGATCCCGAAATCATCATTACCGAGGGACGTTACGGCTATGTTGCCGGGATTATCCGCGAGGTAATGAAAAAACCTCTCCGGGATAGCGACCGGATGCGATTTTCGCAGTATATTGACAATACTATTACACACAGGATTCTGGGTTATCCGATTTTCCTGATAATAATGTGGCTGATTTTTCTGGCCACTTTTAGGCTGGGTCAGTATCCAATGGAATGGATCGATTCTGGGGTGACCGCCCTTCAAAGCGGCGTCGGGACAATTCTCCCGGCCGGTATGATTACCGATTTGTTGGTCGATGGAATTATCGGCGGGGTCGGCTCGGTAATAGTGTTTCTGCCCAATATAGTCATTCTCTTCCTCGGGATATCGATCCTCGAGGATTCAGGATACATGGCCCGGGCGGCTTTCCTTATGGATCGCCTGATGCATATTCTGGGTTTGCACGGAAAATCGTTTATTCCTATGTTGATGGGTTTCGGATGCAGTGTTCCGGCCATAATGGCTACCCGGACGCTGGAATCCGAGAAGGATCGGGTATTAACCACCCTCCTGATTCCATACATGTCCTGTAGCGCCAAACTCCCGGTTTATGTTCTGTTTGCAGCCGCCTTTTTTGGAGCCGCCGCCGGCAACGCTATCCTTTCGATTTACATAATTGGTATTGTCTTATCTGTTGTGGCGGCCAGGGTACTCCGCGGGACCCTGCTTCGGGGTGAAAGCCTCCCGTTTGTCATGGAATTACCACCCTACCGCTGGCCAACCTGGAAATCGGTGGCCATACACATGTGGGAGCGGAGCAAAATATATCTGCGTAAAATGGGTGGAGTCATTCTTATCGCCTCTATAATTCTGTGGGCGCTGGGATATTTCCCCCGTCGCAAGGAATATTCGCAGGACTATGAGACTCAAATTATTCAACTGCAACAGGCCGAATTACCCGGAGCGGGGGAGGAAATTTCGCGGCTTCAGAATTTAAAAGCCGTAGAAGAATTGAAATACACTCTGATTGGCCGCCTGGGATATGCTGTCGGGCCGGTGGTTGCGCCGCTTGGATTCAATTGGCAGATGGGAGTATCGCTCCTGACGGGATTTGTTGCCAAAGAAGTGGTGGTTTCTTCAATGGGAGTTCTGTATCAACTGGGAGTTGATCAGGAAGCGGACTCGGAATCTCTGATTGATCGTCTCCGGCATCCCGAAAGCGGCATTTCCAAACTGGCCGCTTTTGCCTTTATGGTTTTTGTTCTTCTTTATACGCCCTGTATCGTTTCCATCGCCGTGGTTAGGCGGGAGATCGGTGTCAGATGGATGTGGTTTACCATCGGCTTCCAGTTGGCGGTGGCCTACATCTGCGCCTTTATTGTCTACCAGGGTGGCAAATTACTCGGCCTTTAGGATTATTTTTTCCTATACTATCTCGGTCGAGACAATCTGATTCGTTCGAGGCTATCAAAATAATCTAAGAATCCATAGTTTTCAGCTTTCGCCATAGGGTCGAAGGACTGATTCCCAGGATTTTGGCTGCCCGGGTTCGGTTATCATGACAGAGTTTCATAACTGCATTTATGTGTTTTTGTTCCGTCTCTACCAGAGTCATAGATAATGGATCGACTGCTCTGGTACCGTTTCCGGCAATTTTCAGTATTTCCGGAGGAAGATTCTCCGGCCGGATGATTCCATCGTGGCTTAAAACGGCGGCTCTTTCGATGGCGTTTTCCAGTTCCCGAATATTGCCCGGCCATTGGTATGCCTGCAAATAATCAACACAGGTGGAATCCAATTTTAACTGCGGTATTTTAAGTTTTTGAGCAAGTCGGTCAACAAGATAGCGAGCCGTGGGTAAAATATCCTCGGTCCTTTCCCGTAAGGGAGGGACATTAATTTCAATAACTCTAAGCCGATAGAGAAGATCATCGCGAAAACGACCTTCATTAACAGCCCGGTTTAAATCGCGGTTAGTTGCGGCGATAATACGTACATCAATTTTCAGTGGTTCCGTATCGCCTACCCGCGTGATTTCCTTTTCCTGCAAAACCCTGAGTATTTTAAGCTGGATATTGGCCGAGATATCGCCGATTTCATCCAGGAAAACGGTGCCCTTATGAGCCTGTTGCAGTAAACCGATTCTATCCCGCGTAGCCCCGGTAAAAGATCCGGCCCGATGGCCAAAAAGTTCACTTTCAAGGAGGGTTTCCGGAAGGGCCCCGCAATTAACCACCACAAAGGGATGCCGGGAACGCTGAGAATGGCGGTGGACATAGCGCGCCAGGACCTCTTTACCGACTCCGGTTTCTCCGGTAATTAAGATTGAGGAATCGAATTGAGCCACCCTGGCCGCCAGTTGCATGATATGCTTGAAAATCTGGCTGCGGACTTCAGCAAAAAAAGGATCGGATGTCCAGCGTAGTAAACCTATCTCGCGTCTTTGCCTTTCCAGTTCACGCGTTTGCAGCTGTAACTGCCTGGTCAATTGTGCTACATTTCCCTGAATATCTTCGGCTTCGAAATAGGCCAGATGATTTTTTATTTTGTCGCCCCAGGCCTGTCGATCCTGACCGATAAACAGGCAGGCCTTATCGCCATTGGCGGCACACTGTTTCTCAATGAAATAAATATTCCGGTTCATACAGAATGAGGCAAAACCGCTCATATATCCGATTAGGTTCCAGCATGATGGATGCCTGGCCTTGCCGATACTGGTGAGATGTTCTTCGGCCTCGCAAGAATTCTCCACCATGGTTTCCATATAAAACTTTTCCGTGGATTCATCAACTTCGAGAACCCTGACAATGACTTTCCCGACCCCGGAAAGCATATGCAGCCATGGCCCCGCCTGGAGCCAATCCATGACATTATCCCAGTTAAAAATTCTTTTCATGGCGGCCGCATCGGCCTGACCCCAGAAATATCCGAAACGGGTCAGCAGTCGCCGGGTTTGTTCCGGACCAATCATATCATAGAGATCTTTACGAAACTGGGCAAAGGCATTGGTCGAATGCAGAACCAGCCTGCGGCCATGCATATGCAGGCAACCGTCAGACATATTCAGAAGTTCATTAAAGTCTATATAATCAGCTTTCAATCGGCAACTCCTTCATAATGAAATATCGCTATTTCATTTTAAAATATTATTTATTAATGTCAATATGTTGATTGATATTAATCTGTTGAAAATTAGCGGTTTACGCAATTTTCAATTTTGGCACGTAAGTTGCCATTAATTCATTTCGAAGATTAAATTGCTGATTATACAGGAGTTTCTTATGTAAAAATGGTTTCTTGGGCCTGAATATTGGATGGCTGAGAAACAAAAACGCTTATTACAAGGCCCCGCATGGTTTCCTTGCTTTGTGCCGGTATTCCGATCCACGCCATATATATAAGAACCGGTATTAGATTGCCATGCTGGCGCGGGTGTTTAACAGGCCCGCCCACGGATTTCTTCCAGTCTGTGAGCATCCGCGCCGCCTTAATCTGCGCTCCTTAATGCAATTAAAAACAGGGCAGGGTGCCCACGTCCCCGCCCTGATTTTTTTTATCCGTTATATCAGAAGGAATCTGAATCGCTTATATTATTGAATATTCTTTATCCGGAAATCGCCCTTTGATCACCTGGAATTGCCATTCGATAGAAAATTCATTAACTATCAGGACATAAATCAATCCGGGTTGAACTCAACTGAATTTTCGCTTAAGTTTCCTCATACGATAATCAAATACTTCATTCAATCTTTTTTTAATGTACAGGACATGCATTATTGAATCCAAAGGACTATTTATAATGGCATAACGGACTTCATCGATAACCAACGTTCCTCCCGGTTTTTCAATAAACATGTGAGTATGGTGCCAGGATTTGTACGGTCCCTTAAGTTGTTCATCGACGAATTTATAAGGAGGTTCATAGTGCGATATTATCGATTTCCAGTGCCATTTGAAGCCCATTACGCGGATATTATAGTCGATCACGGTGCCTTCTTTCATAATTATGGGAGTGGGTGTGAGAATGCGAAAACCAAGAGATGGTGGCGTTAGACAAGCCAGATTTTCGGGCTTTGCAAAAAAAGCAAATACTTCTGATAGCGGCTTCTTTATTAATTGCTCCCTTCTGAGCGAATATATTTTCATCCTTGATTATCCCGCCTGCTTTTTTAACACCAAATCGATATATTTCTCTATATGGAATTTCCTTTTACATCCGGCAAAACTCATAAACCTGATTTTCCCGAATATTTCGCGTTCCAGCCAGGGTCGGTCGTGGACACCGCCGATTGACCAGGCAATCCCGGCATAACCATTCGGATCTCGTCCATCCAGCTCATACCTGTCATTAAGATAAATGGCCGTTTCCAGTGCCCGTTCGGGAGACGGACTCCATTCCAATATCTTCTTGGCCCAATACATCCGCATATATCCATGCATCTTGCCCGTTTTCACCATTTCCATCTGTGCTGTATTCCAGAGTCGGTCATGAGTTTCGGCCTGCTCCAGTTGTTCAAGCGAATAAATAAACTCTCGTGGATCGGATCGGTGTTGATCGAGTGATTTTCGGGCCCATTCCGGGAAACCATCAAAGGCATCATATTTGCAATTATAAAAACAGAAATTATCCGACAGCTCCCGGCGGACAATCAACTCCTCCAGAAAAGACTCCTTCACCCCGGTAATGCCA
This sequence comes from Candidatus Zixiibacteriota bacterium, assembly GCA_016933955.1. Lineage (NCBI taxonomy): Bacteria > Pseudomonadati > Candidatus Zixiibacteriota > Candidatus Zixiibacteriota bacterium. Next base: position 102,114 of record JAFGTT010000036.1, on the reverse strand, counting down.
TTGGCCTTTTGAACTTCGATGGCTACTCGCTGGGCGCTTATATTTCCGAAATGGAGATAAGGAGAAAGACCGGATTGAAAATCTTTATCCGGATTATTTCTGCGGTTGGCATAATTCGACAATTTAGTCCTGATAAAACCGCTTAGAATTTTCATGGCCGCCTTTTGACCCGGCTGAATGTCGGGCACTGGTTTTACCGATTTGTCGATTTTCAGCCTTTTATGTAGACCCGTCCAGTTTATATGAGGGATATCACCGACCCATTGATATTTGTGTTTTTTTATTGAGGGAAACTCAGTCAGAAATTCATCCAGAATACGGTTTATTTTGGGGCGGATCGTACGGGCCGCAAATTCCTGTTTTTTAGATACATAACGGCAGGGTACAATATTATGACTATCCACTTCATAAAAGGGAATCTTAATTATCTTCGCAATTTTCTCCTGCCAGGTAAGATTGATTTTGAGAGGGGAAAAATCCGTAATTAACACCCCTGTCCGGGTGGCTCTGAGGAATTTCGGAATGGTATCCTCCGGTTGGCCGGTCAGGAGAAAGAAAGGAATATTTAATTTTTCCAAGCCTGACTGCACTTCCCAAAGCCCCTTAAGCATGAAATTATACTGCCTCAAGGTCGCCCCGAGATATTCTGGAACCAGATTGAAAATTACGGCGACGGCCCGGCCGGAATGATCGGCCAGTTCCATGGCGTAGTGAAGGGACCAGTTGTCATTGACTCTCTGATCGCGACTCATCCAGTACACTATCGGACCGATTTCGATCCGAACATCATTAATTTTAAATATTCTTCTTTTATCAATCGGCATAATTAATAAAATATGACGTTTGGGGTCTTTTTAATAATCCATAACCGAGATATCAAGAAAATGTTAAAACTTATTTATGATACTATTGTAATTTTAAAATGTGTAAATCAATTGTAAAATCGATACCTGTGTGCTATCTTGAATGGCAAAAACTATGTTCGATAACAGGAAAGGAATCTAATTATGGCGCGTATTTTGCGGATTTGGGGATTTATTTCAATAGTAATCTTGATCTGTCTTTCGCCGATCCTTGCCGGCCAATATTTCGAGAATTTACAGCCCGATCAGGTTATTCATGGATTCAAAACCGCCAATGTTTATGACAATGCCAAGGGTAAGGCTTTCGGAGCCAGGTTCATTTCAGAGCGTTACGGCTATGTTATTGATCTGTTGCAGATTCAATCGGTTCCGCAGGCTTTCTATTGGGTAAAAACCCCGATATATTCCAGCAAGGGTGAACCTCACGCCTGCGAGCATCTGCTTCTGGGTAAAGGCAACCGGGGTCGTTATGTGGCGGCCCTTGAAGATATGGCCCTGGCCAGCAGCAGTGCTTTCACCGGTCAATACTATACTTGTTATCATTTTAACACCATTGCGGGAGAGGATACCTTCTATAAAATTTTCGAGGCCAAACTCCAAGCTCTGTTGCATCCGGATTTCACGGATGAGGAAATTCGGCGCGAGGTTTGTCATATCGGCATCAATATCGATCCCGAAGACAGCTCCCTAAGTCTCGATGAAAAAGGTACGGTATACACCGAAATGGTGAGCGCCTTTGAAAAACCGTGGTACCATACCTGGCGTGAATTGGGTACCATGGTATATGGTGACGATCACTCTCTCACCTATGTTTCCGGAGGCGATCCTGATGTTATGCGGGGCATGATCCCGAAGGATTTGTGGGACTTCCATCGGCGGACTTATCACCTGGCTAATATGGGTGTCATTGTTTCCATTCCGGAAGAGATTTCGGTGGATTCTTTTCTGGGCCGGATGGATGAAATTCTGAATCGGTGTCAGGATTACCCGGATTCCAGCACTCACCAGGGTATTGGCGGTATTGATTTTCCGGCAAAGAAACCTGCCCCGATCGGGACTCTCAAAATTGTCAATTATCCCAGCGGAAATCCGGAGGATCCCGGTTTTATGCAATATGAGTGGCCCGCCGATCTGGAACTCGATTTCCGGGAACGGGCCGCCCTGGAATTATTTGTAACCACTTTCGCAAACAGCCAGACTTCGAATCTTTATGATCTGTTCATCAATTCCGAAACCCGTAAAATTGATATTGGCGCTACCAGCCTCTATGCCGGTCTTGATTCCGATCAGGGTATTTCGGTGTATCTTGGTATGAACGGTATTACCAACCGCATGATTAATCAACCGATGATTGACAGTGTCCGGAATATGGTTGTTGCGGCGATCAGGGAAATTGCCGAATATCCCGCCGGTTCAGCGGAATTAAACAAATTTAACGATCGTGCCAGGAGTCATCTATTGCAGGCTCGCAAGCAGATTGAGAATGCTCTTAATTCACCACCCATGTTTGGATATCGAGGTATATCGGGCCAATGGCTGGATATGCTGAAAAATCTTGAGGATGAAAGCGGTTTTCACAAATCGCTTATGCTGAGTGAGCGGTTTGATTACATCGACAGCCTGCTTAATCTTGATGGCAATATCTGGAACGAGAAGATTAAGGATTGGCACCTGATTGAGACCAAACCGTACGCCCTCGGGGCAATCCCAAATCCCGGTATGCTGAAAGAAAAAAATGAAGCAAAACAACATCGGCTGGCCGGATATGTCGAGGATTTTAAAAAGAAATACGGGGTGGATGACACCCAACTGGCCATCCGTGAATATAAGAAGGAATTTGATGCCAAAACCACGGAACTTGAGGCTTTGGCGGCCAGCGACGAATTGCCCGGATTCATCGACAATCCGCCCTTGACTCTTGACGATCAATTAATTTATGAAACCATGATACTGTCCGGCGGGGTGCCACTGGTGGCTTCCACTTTTGAGAATATGACCTCTTCTGAAGTCAACCTGGCCATGAGGCTCGATGTTATTCCCGAATCGAAAATGGTCTATGTGCCGTTACTGCCGGATCTACTTACCGAGATTGGCGTTTATGAAAATGGCCGGAAGGTGACTTATGATGAAATGCAAGAGCGATTACGCCGGGAAGTATTGAATCTTTCGGCCGGATTCGAGCGCAACAATCAAACCGGTCGCGTGGAACTACTTTTGACCGGGGCGGGAAGCAACCCGGCGGAATTAGATAACGCTTTGGACTGGATGCGATTTTCGCTCTATTCCCCTTATCTGGCTGTCGAGAATATCCCAAGAATCATTGATCTCATCGATCAGTCAATTCAATCGTCCCGTAACCGTACCAAGGGTTCTGAGGAGTACTGGCTTTCTATTCCGGCCGCGGGCTATAAATACCAGGAAAATCCTCTTATTATGACGACCGCCTGTTTTTTGACTCAGACTCATCATTTCCAGCGTCTGAAATGGATGTTTACTGATCCGGGGGCGGAAAAAGAGCGGGCCGGTTTATCGGAAATTCTCGAAATTCTGGCCGCCTCCGGGATTGGTCGGAACCGCGATCAACTGCAGTCTTTGCTTTCGGTCCTTGATGCCGATCAGGGCCCGGCAGATGATGAACCGGCTTCCAGAATTATGGAGATAGTCAGACAATTAGCCGAGCCGTCCAATAAAATCGCCCGGGAAATTTATATCTCGCTCAAGGCAACCCTGTCCGATATTCCCGATGCCGATCTTGAAAGAGACTGGGCTTACCTGTGCCGGGAAACCAAAGATGACCTGATGGTCGAACCGGAAACGGCGATTGCCGAAATTAACCAGATCTTAAATTTAATCCGTCGAGTCGACAATGCCCGTATGTATATGGTATCTAATTCCTCCGACCGGAAGGCGGTCATGGGAAAAATTAATACCTTGGTAGCCGATCTGGATGGTACAGCCAGGTCGATTTATCAAAATTATGAACCCACCAAGCGAGTTGCCGAACGGCTCAAAAGCCGTCATCCCGAGGCTGATAATCCGAAATTTGTAGGATTGGTACATACCGGTACCAATAACGGCGCTCTTATCTTTTCGGCCAGGATTGCCGAACCGTTTTACGATACTTCGACCACCGCCGTCCTCGATTGTCTCTCCGGTAAATTGATGGGCGGAGGCGGACCGCACGGGTTGTTTATGAAAACCTGGGCGGCCGGGCTGGCCTACAGCAACGGATATACTTATGACCAGGGTAATGGTCGAGTATCGTACTATGCCGAACGCTGTCCCGATGTTGCCGAGACCATGCGATTTGTGGCCGGAGAATTGAAAAACGCCCAATATGATTCCACCCTGACCGATTACGCCATTGCCCAGGTCTTCGGATTTTCGCGCGCACCATCGCGTTATGAAAGCCGCGGACGGGATATGGCCGCTGACCTGACTGATGGATACACCCCCGAGCGGATCAGCAATTTCCGACAGAAAGTCCTTGATATCAGGAAGCAGGCCGAGCTGTATGATATTATTGAGAAGCGTATGGAAGCGGTATATGGTCCGGTTATTATCGGTTATGGCACGCCGGTGTCACAAAGTCGCGATGGACTTTTCTTTGTGGTCGGTCCGGAATCCCAGTTTGAATCGCTGGAGAGATATATTGCCGAAACCGAATCGCCACAGACAGTCTATCGACTGTATCCGAGGGATTACTGGTTGACGGCGGAATAAAATCAAGTTTGGGATTTGGATAAATATCATGGGCGATCCTGTGATTACCCGTTTTACTTATGGGAGAATATCCGTGAAAACCAGGCGATTATTTCGAAATATTGGTTTTGATCGATTTGCATCTTATACGTATATCAACTAATTTTAGTCCAATGTCGATAATTGCTGTTATCTCTATGGCCCTGATTTTATTATAAGTTTTATAAGGGCGGCAAATTGCTGTCAAAATTCAGTCTAAACGTGAAATTTTTCACTTTTCCTCGACATTTTCTATTGACTTTTATGGCCGAGGGACTATATTTCAAATCTTTAATTGTGTGACTTATGGGTGTTTTATGCCCGGGTCGAAGGAGCCCAAGAAGGCTAAGGGAAGGAATCAAATTCGGCAGCTGGGCCTGCTGGGGACTATACCCATCCTGCTGGTTGTGGGACCAGTGGTGGGGTTTCTTATCGGTCGCTGGCTCGATAGCAAGCTTGGCACTGAACCATACCTGTTGATCCTGTTTTTGATTTTCGGATTTATCGCCTCCGGGCGCGAAATTTACGGGATCATTAAAAAAGCCGAACAGGATTCGAATTGATGAGCTAGTTGGCAATGGATACAGGATTCATCACCAGAACATTGAAAACATCGGGCTTATTGGCATTGTTGATTCTCATTTTTGGATCCTTCTATTACGGTTTCGTATCCGCCCTTTCAGTTTTCACCGGTATAATCTGGGGTATGATTAACCTGCATTTTCTGGAACGGTTGGTGCGCAGTTCACTAAGGCCCGATGGAGTGGATAAAACAACCGCCCTGGTGATGCTTCTGGTAAAATTCCCGCTTCTTTACGCCGCCGGATATTTTCTGGTAACTTCCGATTATTTCAACCCCGTGCTATTGCTGATCGGATTCACCGTGGTGCTTCTGGTGATTGTACTCAAGGCAGTCGGCCGAACCATTTTAAAAATGGATAACACTGATATAAAAAATAGACAGGAAAGTTTGAAGAGTGTATAACAAGCTTCTATTTTATATTCTTACGGCCGTCCAAGAAACGGCCGAACACGGGGCGGAACATGCCGCCGGTGGTCACGGCGAGGGAGGCGGCGGGGTTCCTGAACTCCCCAATCTGATCACTTTTATCAATAAAACTTTTGCTCATCATTATGATACCCTGATTTTCGCCGGGGTGATCTCTCTGTTCATGATAACCATGGCGGTTATCACCTATCGCCGCCGGCAGTTAATTCCGGATCGGTTGCAGAATCTTGTCGAAATGATTCTGGAAGGATTGTTTAACCTGTTCGAATCGGTCATGGGCAAGGAAGCCAGGCAGTTCACGCCGTTTTTGGGAACCCTGTTTATATATATCTGGTTTATGAACCTGGCCGGTTTGATTCCCTTTTTCAAATCATCCACATCATCAATCAACACTACCGCCGGTCTGGCTATTACGGTGTTTCTATATGTTCAATACACCGGTATAAAACGACTGGGGCTGTGGAAATATTTCCATCACCTGCTCGGTTCACCCAATGATGCCGTGACCTGGGCCCTAGCTCCCATAAATCTGCCGATTCATATTGTCGGCGAGCTGGCCAAACCGTTCTCACTGGCGCTTCGTCTTTTCGGTAATGTCACCGGCGAGGATATTCTTATTGGTGCTTTTGTGATGCTGGGAATTATGTTTATGAATATCTTTGGATCCCCGGTGGGATTCCCGTTCCAGATACCTTTTATTTTACTGGCCCTGTTGACCTCGACCATTCAGGCGCTGGTGTTCACGATGTTGTCGACCATTTATTTTTATATGATGTTGCCCCACGAGGAGCATCATTGATTGGAAAGAAATTAAAATAATAATATAGTATTTAAGTAACGTCAATTTGGAGGAAAAAATGGATTACCAAACTGCATTGTCATTTGCGTTGCCGATTGCGGTTTCTGTCGCGGCTATTGGTTCGGGTCTGGGACTCGGTAAGGCTGTCGGTTCGGCGATGGAAGCCATGGGTCGTCAGCCGGAAGCGGCCGGCAAGATTCAGACGGGTATGATTATCGGTGCCGCATTTATCGAAGCGTTGACCATTTATGCTCTAGTCGGTCTCCTGCTTCTCATGGGCAAAATCGGCTAAGATTGTATTGAGTTTGAGGAGATAACGGCAATTCACCAACTGTGAGTTGGAGATTATAAATGAATCTTGAAATATATCAAGTAATAACCCACATAATCGGGTTTTTGATCACGGTTTGGCTTCTGAAGAAATTCGCCTGGAAGCCGCTTCTGGGGATGATGGATGAGCGGCGCCAGAAAATAATCGATGAGTTCAAGAAGATCGAGAAAGAGAAAGCCGCGGCCGAAGTACTCAAAGCCGATTATGAAGGGAAATTGAAGAATATCGAGGCGGAACGGCGCCAGAAGATCGCCGAGGCGGTTAACGAGGCCAATAAGCTGGCTTCGGATATCAAGATGAGTGCTCAGGATGACGCCCGCGGGATTATCTCGCGCACCAACGAGCAGCTCGACCGCGATGTCGCTAAAGCCAAGGTGCATCTCAAGGAAGATATGGTCCGAATCACCCTTACGGCCGCCGAGAAGATTCTTCACGAGAAGCTCGATGAGAAGAAAGAACGGGAGTTGATCGGCAAATTTATCGACAACGTGGAGAAAGCGTAATAATATGCTGGCTCAACAGGTTGCCAAAAAATATGCCACGGCTCTTTTTGAGATTGCCGCGGAACGGAAACTGATTGATCAGGCCTGGGAGCAGTTCAGTGCTCTGGCCCAATATCTGAAAAAGGATGAAACCCTGATCAATTTCATGACCGCCCCGCAGATCAGTGACCGGAAGAAAAAAGCGCTGGTCGAAACGGCTTTCAAAGGCCGTCTTGAGGTTCCTTTCTTTGACTTTCTCCAGGTTTTGATGGAGAAACGGAGGTTTCAATACCTTCCGGATATTGTCGATTACCTGGACGAATTGATTCGGGAACACAAAGGGCTGGCCAGGGCCATCTGCCTGACGGCCCACCCGATTACCGATCAGGAGCGGAATGCTTTAATCGCGAAACTGCAAAAGAAAACCTCGATGAAAATCGAGCTGGATGAAAAAATAGACAAATCGTTGATTGGCGGTATGGTGGTCATGCTACACAATCAGATTATAGACGGGTCCATTCGGTACGGACTGAGTCAGTTGAAAAATCGACTGATGAAAGTGAAGGTGCATTAGGAAATCATCCTGGCTGTTACTGGACCGATCGTGAGGAATGAGATAATTTTTACAGCCGCCGGTTATTTGTACCGGGGCGGCGATGATGAAGTTAAGGACTGTTGGAAGAAATTAGTTTTATTCAATTGAGGTATAGATATGGGCTTAAACCCTGAAGAAGTCTCTTCAATAATCAAGAAAGAAGTCCAAGGTTACGAAACCAAGCTGGAGATGGAATCGGTTGGTACGGTTCTTCAGGTCGGTGACGGTATTGCTCGTATCTGGGGCCTGGAAGATGTGATGATGTCCGAGCTGATCGAGTTTCCCGGTGAAATTATGGGTTTGGTTCTCAACCTTGAGGAAGATTCGGTCGGGGCCGCCATTTTCGGTGATGTTACCGCCGTCAAAGAAGGCGACGCTGTTCGCAGGACGGGCCGGGTAGCCTCGGTCCCGGTCGGCGATGCCATGATAGGCCGGGTGGTCAATCCCATCGGTCAGCCGCTGGACGGCAAGGGACCGATTGCCACTGATAAATTCCGTGTATTAGAAGGCCGGGCTCCCGGTGTAACCGAGAGACAGCCGGTTAAAGAGCCGGTACAAACCGGTCTCAAAGCAATTGATTCGATGATTCCGATTGGCCGCGGCCAGCGCGAGTTGATTATCGGCGACCGCGGGACCGGTAAAACAGCCCTGGCGATTGATACCATTATCAATCAGAAGGGGACCGATATTTTCTGCATCTATGTAGCCATCGGACAGAAAACCTCAACCGTGGCCAAGGTGGCCAAGATTCTCGAAGAACATGGCGCCATGGAGTATACTACCATTGTTGCCGCCAATGCCTCGGATCCGGCCCCCATGCAGTTTATTGCTCCGTATGCGGGGGCGGCTATTGGCGAGGAATTTCTGTACAATAAAAAACATGTGGTCGTGGTCTACGACGATTTGTCCAAGCACGCCACCGCGTACCGTCAGCTTTCACTGCTTTTGAGACGGCCCCCGGGACGGGAAGCCTATCCCGGCGATGTATTTTATCTGCACTCTCGATTGCTGGAAAGGGCGGCCAAGCTAAGAGATGATTTAGGCGGCGGTTCTCTGACGGCCCTGCCGGTCATCGAAACCCAGGCCGGCGACGTCTCGGCGTACATTCCGACTAACGTGATTTCCATCACCGATGGTCAGATTTTTCTGGAGACGGATTTATTTTATTCTGGAGTCCGTCCGGCCATCAATGTCGGTATCTCGGTTTCTCGGGTAGGCGGCAACGCCCAGACCAAGGCTATGAAAAAGGTCGGTGGTTCTCTCCGCCTCGATCTGGCCCAGTATCGTGAACTGGCGGCATTCGCCCAATTCGGTTCCGACCTCGATGCCGCCACACAGCGGCAATTGACCCGCGGCGAGAAAATGGTCGAGGTTCTCAAGCAGGGGCAGTACGAACCGATGAAATTATCTCACCAGGTTATGATTATCTGGTGCGGTACCAGCGGTCACCTGGATAAAATACCCAAAAGCCGGATAGCTGAATTCGAAAAAGGTTTCTTTAAATTCTGCGCTGAAAAATTCCCGGATATTGAAGTGAATATTGACAAGGAGAAGGTTATTACGGATGCCACTCAGGAGAAGCTGAAGCAGGCCGCGGAACAATTTATTGCGCAGTTTAAGGTCTGAAGATAGAGTATGCCTACACTTCGCCAAGTAAAGAAAAGAATTAAGTCGGTCATTTCCACCCGTCAGATTACCAAGGCGATGGAAATGGTTGCGGCGGCTAAACTGCGGCGAGCGCAGATGCGGATTATGGAAGTCCGTCCGTATTCGGAGAAGCTGGACCATATACTACATCATCTGTCGGCCGCTTCAAGCGGCGGATTGATGCATCCGTTTTTCGACGAACGTGAAATCAAGAAACGGACTCTGGTACTGGTTACTTCGGATAAGGGAATGTGCGGTTCTTTCAATTCCAATATTATCCGCCGGGCCCAGGAATGGCTGGCCGATAAAAGCCCTGAAAATATCGAGTTACTGCTGATCGGGAAAAAAGGTCATGATTTCTATAAGCGAAGGGAATGGCCGATAATAGGGCTGTACAAAGACTGGTCGGGGAACCTCGATTACAATAAAAGCAAAGATATCGTGGATTTTCTGACGCGGCGGTTCCTGGAGGGTAATACCGATGAAATTTCGATGATATATACACAGTTTGTTTCAACGGTCAAGTACCTTATCACTCATGCCTCTTATCTTCCGGTTGAGCGGCCGGACATCAAGGCCGGCGACGAGAGCCGCCTTGACTACATTTTCGAACCGTCGCCGGAAGCGATTTTCGCCGATTTGATGCCGCGTTATGCCCTGACCAAAATGGTTACGGCGCTGGCCGATTCGTTCGCTTCGGAACACGGAACCCGGATGATTGCTATGGGCTCAGCTACCAAGAACGCCGGAGAGATGATCGATACCCTGACTTTGCAATATAACAAAGCCCGCCAGTCGGCGATTACCAAAGAACTTTTGGATATTGTCGGTGGGGCCGAGGCGTTAAGGGGTTAATTTGTGAAAAAATATTACAGTAATAAATGGAGCGAGTTTAAATGGCTGAAAATATCGGTAAAGTAGTGCAGGTTATCGGGCCGACAGTTGACTGCGAGTTCGATTCGGATAATCTGCCGGAGATTCTCAACGCCATCAAAATCGAGGATAAAGAGAAAAATATTAATCTGACGGTTGAGGCCGCCAATCATATCGGCGACAATATCGTTCGCTGCGTGGCCATGGCCTCCACCGATGGCCTGGTGCGCGGTATGAAAGCCATCGATACCGGCCAGCCGATTACGGTTCCAGTCGGGGATAAAACTCTGGGCCGGGTTTTTAACCTGCTCGGGAACCCGATTGATAATCTTGGTGATGTTCCCAAGGATATGAAACGGTATCCGATTCACCGACCCGCCCCGGCTTTCGAAGATCAGGACACTTCGACTGAAATTCTTGAAACCGGCATCAAGGTTGTGGATCTTCTGGAGCCTTATCCCAAGGGCGGTAAAGTTGGCCTCTTTGGCGGCGCCGGTGTCGGCAAGACAGTGTTAATCCAGGAATTGATCCGTTCGGTGGCCACCGAACACGGCGGTTTTTCGGTTTTTTGCGGGGTAGGAGAAAGGACCCGTGAGGGTAACGATCTCTGGCTGGAAATGAAGGAATCCGGCGTTATTACTAAAACCGTGATGGTTTTTGGGCAGATGAACGAACCTCCGGGAGCGCGACTCCGGGTCGGCCTGTCGGGCTTGACCATGGCCGAATTCTTCCGGGATGAAGAACACCAGGATGTTCTGATTTTTATCGATAATATATTCCGATTCACTCAGGCTGGTTCGGAAGTCTCAGCTCTTCTGGGCCGGATGCCATCTGCGGTCGGTTACCAGCCGACTCTGGGAACCGAAATGGGTGCCCTGCAGGAACGAATTACCTCAACCAAAGCCGGTTCGATTACTTCGGTGCAGGCTATTTATGTACCGGCCGATGACCTGACCGACCCTGCTCCGGCGACGGCCTTCTCACATCTTGATGCTACCTCGGTGCTTTCGAGGCAGATCGCAGAATTGGGTATCTATCCGGCAGTCGACCCGCTCGACTCTACCTCGCGTATTCTCGATCCGCATATTGTCGGCGAGGAACATTACCAGGTCGCTCGCAGAGTCCAGCAAATCCTTCAGCGCTATAAGGATCTTCAGGACATTATTGCAATTCTGGGTATTGATGAGTTGTCCGAGGATGACAAGCTGCTGGTTTCCCGGGCCCGCAAAATGCAGAAATTCCTGTCACAGCCTTTCTTCGTAGCGGAGGCCTTTACCGGGAAATCCGGGCGCTATGTTAAGCTGGAAGATACTATCAAAAGCTTCAAACAAATCGCGGATGGCGAGTTTGATCATATTCCGGAACAGGCCTTTTATATGGTCGGCGGCATTGATGAGGTTCTGGAAAACTACGAGAAAATGAAATAGCGGCGGCCCGGTATGTATAATTTGACGATTGTTACACCTCAGAAGATATTTTATGAAGGTGAGATAGAATCTCTGATTGTCCCGGGAATCGAGGGTTATCTGGGGGTGTTGACCGATCACGCCCCCCTTATCACGGCTATTGTGCCGGGTAAAGTGACGATCAGGGAAAAATCCCATGAAGAGATACTTATGGCAGTCTCTTATGGTTTTTTCGAGGTATCGTCAAACCATGCCACTCTACTGGCCGATTCCGTGGAATTCGTTTCCGATATCGATCTGGAAAGAGCCCGCGGCGCTCTGGAACGGGCCAAGAAACGGCTGGTAAACGCTGCCGGCGAGATTGATCTTCCGCGTGCTCACAAGGCTCTGGAACGGGCCCGAAATCGTATCAGGGTAGCCACTTCCGGGGAAGAATAATCACCCTACAATCACTCGGGAACCATTCCTCCGATTGAGTTGTTAGGCTCATTCGTGAATACTTTTGGCTTGACTTTGGAGTGACTATTGAGTAATCTCTAAAGTTAAGTTATGAATATAGACTTACGTGATTTTGAGGAATTTCCGGCTTCAGTAGCGGTCGATTTTGAAGCGGATAGCGCTGATTTTGGAATTGAAGGAGTTTCTTTTCGCGACCTGATGAGTCTGAGATTGACGATTCAAAAGGTCCGGGATGAGTATTATTGCCAGGGTCAGGTAATGATTCCCGTAGAGCAGGAGTGCTCTCGTTGTCTGGCATTGTTTGATACGGATTTAACAGGAGAACTGGTTTTTATTATCAAAACCTCTTTAGGCGAATCTGTATTATCCAAAGACCAGGGGGCTGATATTATACATGTAGAGGCCGGGCGGCCGGTTGTCGAATTGACCGAAGTGATCAGGCAGGCGCTTATTCTGGCGGTTCCCTTGAAACCGCTGTGTGACCCCGAGTGTAAGGGACTTTGTCCCGGTTGCGGGGCCAATTTGAACGAAGAAACCTGCGACTGTAAGATTGAAGAAATTGACGAAAGATGGGAAGGTTTAAAAGATCTTCTGGAATAGATACATTTTTGCTGGTAAGGAAAGAAAATGGCACTGCCCAAGAGAAGACATTCGCGAACCCGCGGACGGAAAAGAAGAACCCACTGGACACTGACTGCTCCTAATGTAGTTGAATGTACCCAATGTCATCAGCCTAAACTGTCGCACCACATTTGCCCCCATTGCGGCTATTACAAGGGGGAGATGGTTAGAGAGCCCAAAGAGGCATAGTCGTATCCGGCACGGGCTGAATAATTATGGGTCAAAATCAAAAAGAGGCTATAACCATTGCCCTGGATATTATGGGGGCTGACAGCAGTCCGGACTCCATAATGGAGGGAGGAGTCCAAGCCGCCCGCGAAATGGGCGATCGACTGAATGTGGCTTTTGTCGGCAAGCGCGAAGTCATTGGCGATTTTATGGAACTGCAGAAAGATCTGCCCAAAAATATAGCCGTTGAATTCGCCCGTCATGCGGTGGCGATGAGCGATGCGCCTACCGAAGGAATTCGCAAGAAAACCTCCTCGATTGCGGTCGGTTTGGCAATGCAGAAAGAAAAACGGGCCGATGCCTTCGTCTCGGCAGGCAACACCGGGGCTGTTATGGCCTCCTCGGTTTTCGGCCTGGGCAAGATTGAGGGAATCAGCCGCCCGGCCATTGCCGGTCTCTTTCCCAGTTCTCAGGGCGTTCCCACATTGGTTCTGGATGTGGGTGCCAATGTCGATTGTAAGCCGAGTCATCTCTATCAGTTCGGTGTCATGGGCTCGGTTTATGCCTCATTGATGACCGGCCGGACCTCGCCCAAAGTTGGCCTGCTGTCAATCGGCGAGGAAAAAAGTAAAGGTAATGATCAGACGGTCAATACCTGGGAGTTACTGAAGCAATCCGGATTGAATTTCATCGGGAATGTCGAAGGTCGGGATATTCTTTCGGGGCGCGCCGATGTGGTTGTTACCGATGGTTTTGTCGGTAATGTCGTCCTTAAATTCGCAGAGTCGGTGGAAGGTTTTTTAACCCGATCGATCAAGCATCAGGTTCAGACAAATATCTTCTCGCGTTTGGGGGCGGCTCTGATGACGCCCTTCCTGCGACGTCTCCGAAAAACCTTTGACTATTCCGAGTATGGCGGAGCTCCTCTTCTGGGTATTAACGGGGTATGTATGATTTGTCATGGAAGGTCCTCGCCGAAAGCAATCAAGAATGCCGTGATTGCCGCGGCCAAGATGGTCAGCCATCGAATAGTGGATAATATCCGCGATGAATTGGTGCTGAATGAAAACGGATCGAAAAATGCAAAGAACGGACAGATAGATGAACAGCAGGATAGTGGGAATAGGGTCATACGTTCCCTCCCGTCGTCTGACTAACGCCGATCTCGAAAAGATGGTTGAAACCTCCGATGAGTGGATTGTCTCCAGGACCGGTATCGAGGAACGCCGTATCTGTTTCGATGGCGAAGCCAATTCGGATATGAGTATGAATGCCGGCCGGAAGGCCCTCGAAATGGCCGGATTGAAACCTGATGATATAGACCTGGTTTTGGTCGGAACGGTCACCCCGGATTTCCGGTTGCCATCAATGGCCTGCATCATCCAGAAGAAGATGGGATTGGTTAATGCCGCGGCCATGGATATTGTGGCGGCCTGTGCTGGTTTTTTGCATGGTCTCTCAATTGCCGATGCTTACATTAAAACCGGCCATTTTAAAAGAGTCCTGGTTTTGGGAGCGGAGAAGTTGTCTTCCATTACCGATTACACTGACCGCAACACCTGTGTTCTTTTCGGTGACGGCGCCGGGGCGGCGGTGGTTGTGCCTACTGATGAAAAACGAGGAGTGCTATCCACATATCTTAAATCCGATGGCCGTCAGGATCAGCTCTTATGGATTCCCAACGGTGGCAGTAGTAATCCTTACGGCAAAACCAACTGCAACGGTTCTTATAACATCAAAATGAATGGCAGTGAGGTTTTCAAGCATGCTGTTCGCCAGATGGCTGAGGCTTCATTCTATGTGATAAGAAAGGCCGGCTTGACCGGCGATGATATAAATCTTATGGTACCGCATCAGGCCAACATGAGAATTATAACCTCGACTGCTAAACGCCTGGGGATTCCCATGGATCGCGTATTTCTGAATATAGCCAAATATGGAAATACTTCGGCCGCATCAGTTCCCATTGCCCTCGATGAAGCTGTCAGAAGCGGCCGAATCAAGGATGGTGATTATATCCTGATGGCGGCTTTTGGAGGCGGTCTGACCTGGGCCTCGGCTGTAATGAGATGGTAGGGTTTTCTATGGGTAAGGTAGCTGTTGTTTTTCCCGGACAGGCTTCGCAGTATGTCGGTATGGGTAAAGACTTTTATGAATCCGATGTCGAGGTTCGCCGGTTGTACGAGATTGCCTCTGATGAAATCGGCGAGGATATTGCCAGGCTGTCTTTTGATGGTCCCGGGGACACATTGACCCGAACCAGATTCACGCAACCAGCCATTCTTCTTCATTCCCTGGCGGTTTTAACAGTATTAAAAGACCGATTGCCTCAGGCCGATTTAACAGCAGGGCATTCGCTGGGGGAATATGGTTCACTGGCTTTGGCCGGGGTAATTGATTTCGAATCGGCCATCAAGGCGGTTATCCGCAGAGCCTCTTTAATGGAGGAAGCCTGCCGGAAAAACGACGGCACCATGGCCGCGATTATGGGCCTGGATGAGGAAAAAACCGCAGATGCCTGCCGCGAGGCCTCGGCCAAAGGAGTGGTTGTTCCGGCTAATTTCAATTCCGAGATACAAATAGTTATTTCAGGCGAAAATTCTGGAGTCGAAGAAGCCTGTCGGTTATGTAAGGAAAAGGGGGCCAAGAAGACCATTCCTCTCAATGTCGGCGGGGCTTTTCATTCGCCCTTGATGGAGTCGGCTTGTGATGGTATGAAGGATTATCTGGAAAAGGTGGAGTATCAGGTACCACGGATAGATATAGTTACCAATGTGACCGGTGAGGTTGAAAGAGATCCCGAGGTATTGAAATCGCTCCAGGTGAAGCAACTGACCGCCCCGGTCAGATGGTATCATACTCTCCAATATTTCGGGCAAAACGGAATTGATACCGTTATTGAAATTGGCCCCGGAAAAGTCCTGGTCGGGTTGGCCAAGAGGGAACTCAAGAGTGCGCGACTTATAAACCTGGATACTCTGAAAGATTTGGAAGAATTAACCTGATCGTCAGGGAATAAAATGGATTTTAAAAACAAAACAGCTTTGATCACTGGATCGGCCCGTGGTTTGGGCAAGGCCATCGCCGCGAAATTGGCTGGTTATGGCGCTCGAGTGGTAATCTCCGATGTTCAGATGGATCTGGCCGAAACCACCGCGGCGGAATTTGCCCAAAAGGGTTATAATACGATTGCGGTGCGGGCCGACGTCTCCAAATCTGATGATGTTAAAAAACTGATTGAGGAAACGATTGCGGCCTTTGACTCAATCGATATTGTTATTAACAATGCCGGCATTACCAGGGATGCGCTGATTTTGCGGATGACTGAAGATGCCTGGGATACCGTGATCAGGGTTAATTTAAAAGGGACTTTCCTGGTGACCCAGGCGGCTGCCAAAATTATGATTAAGCAACGATCCGGCCGGATAATCAATATATCTTCGATAGTTGGGAGAATGGGGAATGCCGGCCAGGCCAATTACTCAGCTTCCAAAGCAGGGGTAATCGGCCTGACTAAATCGGCGGCCAGGGAACTGGCTTCCCGGAATATCACCGTCAATGCCATTGCGCCGGGCTTTATCGAAACCGAGATGACAAAAAATCTTCCGCAAGAGGTTCGGGAAGCCTATATGCAGTCGACGCCGTTGAGAAAATTCGGATCACCCGATGATGTTGCGGCGGCTGTGGCTTTTCTGGCCTCCGATGAAGCGGCCTATATCACCGGGCAAATTATTGGTGTTGACGGCGGCCTTTTTATGTGTTAGAATTGGAATCAATTTTTAAACGGTTAATAAATTGAGGAGTAGAATCGATGTCTCAAGAAATCTCACAGAAAGTGAAAGACCTGATTGTTGAACAACTTGGGGTGGATGCCTCGCAGGTGACTGAGTCGGCCAAGTTTATTGATGACCTGAGTGCCGATTCTCTGGACACCATGGAACTGGTGATGGCGTTAGAAGAAGAATTTTCACTGGAAATTCCTGATGAAGATGCCGAGAAAATAACCTCGGTTGGTGACGCCATCAGCTACATTAAGGAACATACTAAATAATCTAACGGAATAGAGTTTCATTTGATGCAAGCCGTAAGAACTGTCATTACCGGCATGGGGGTGATTACGCCTCTTGGTTCCAGCCTGAACGATTTCTGGCAGGCGCTCCTTAAGGGCGAATGCGGTATTGACCGGGTGACGCGTTTTGATCCCAGTGAATTTGCATCTCAGATTGCGGCCGAAATAAAGGATTTCGACGGAACCAGATTCCTTGATAAAAAGGAAATCAGGAGAATGGATCTGTCGGAGCAATATGCTATTGGCGCCAGCCAGATGGCTATTGATGATGCCGGTTTTGATCTATCCAAAATAGACCTCAATCGTGCCGGGGTGGTGATTGGATCCGGAATCGGCGGTATAAGCACCTTTGAAAAACAACATCAGATTCTGCTGGAATCAGGACCGGGACGGGTTTCTCCGTTTTTTATCCCGATGATGATAATTGATATGTGTGCCGGTCTGGTGGCTATCCGTTTCGGATTCAAAGGCCCCAACTATGCGACTGTTTCGGCCTGCTCTTCGTCATCGCATGCACTTCTGGATGCCTTCAAGATCATTCAGCGGGGCGATGCCGACATCATGATTGCCGGGGGCGCCGAATCGACCATTACTCCAACCTCGCTGGCCGGCTTCTGTTCAGCCCGGGCTTTGAGTACCCGTAATGATGAACCCAAAAAATCATCACGGCCTTTTGATAAAGACCGCGATGGGTTTGTCATAGGCGAGGGGTCGGGGATTGTAATCATGGAATCGTTGGAATCGGCCAGGGCACGAGGCGCGAGGATATATGCCGAGATAATCGGAGCCGCCATGAGCTGTGATGCCCACCATATGACGGCCCCCATTCCCGATGGCAGCGGGGCTATGATGGCGATGGCCAATGCCATTAAAGATGCCGGATTGAAACTGGAAGATATAGGTTATATAAACAGCCATGGGACGGCTACGATTCTTGGCGATCCGGCGGAAACCAAAGCTATCAAGGCAGTTCTGGGCGAGTATGCCTATCGAATTCCGATCAATTCTACCAAGTCGATGATCGGTCATTTACTCGGAGCCGGAGGGGCGGTGGAATTTATTACGGCTGTTTTATCTCTCAGGGACAGAAAGGTCCATCCAACCATCAACCTGGATGAACCGGATCCGGAATGTGATCTGGATTATGTCCCGCATAAAGCCAGAGATTGGGATTTTGATGCTTTCCTTTCCAATTCTTTTGGTTTCGGCGGGCACAATGTGACTCTGGTGGGACGAAAATTTAATGAACAGCAATAGCTGTGAGGCTATTTGATTCTTTAAAGCAGATTTTCTCCCGATCGAAGACTGCAATCGATAAGGAGATGGTGGCCGAATTCAACGGGGAATTCGGTTATCTTTTCAGTCATAGTGGGCTTCTGGTCGAAGCCCTCACCCATCGATCGTACATTTATTCTGCCACCAATTCGGCCCGATCCAATGAGCGTTTGGAATTTCTCGGGGATTCGGTTCTGGGTCTGATTGTTTCGGAACACCTCTTCAGGACTCATCCCGATTTTGCGGAAGGCGATCTGACCAAGACCAAGGCTCTTCTGGTCAATGAAATTACCCTGTCGAAAGTAGCGATTGAAAGCAAATTGAACAGGTTCGTGTTGATGTCGCCTGAGGAAGAAAAATCCGGGGGGAGAGAACGTAATTCGATTGTTTCCGATGCTGTCGAAGCGGTTATCGGTGCCATTTATGTCGATGGCGGTCTGGAATCGGCGCGACAATTTATCCGGGGAGCCATTCTCTCTCGTTCGCGGGAAATCCTGTCCGATGCGACTCAGCGTAATTACAAGGGCGAACTGCTGGAATTAATGCAAAGTAAGGGACAGGAACCGCCATATTATGAGGTAGTTTCCGAAGAAGGGCCGGATCACGAAAAAATATTCACTGTGGTAGTCCGAACCAATGGCGAAATTACAGGAACCGGGATGGGCAGTTCAAAAAAGGAGGCGGAGCAACAGGCCGCCTGTCTTTCACTTCAAAAGATAAAACCGGATAATGACAACCAGTCCCGATAGATGAATCATTCTCCCGACAAATTGTTGACTTTTAAGGTGGAATCGATTAAAATATAAATTCGAAAAGACTCGGAACCGTAATACTGCGGAGGATTTAATGAATATTGTCGTTTTAATAAAGCAGGTCCCGGAAATTGAACTGGTGAAGGTTGACCAGGTGGTCGGCGAGGTTTCATTACCGTCCGGACCCGGAATAGTCAATCCCTTCGATGAATATGCGGTTGAAGAAGCCCTTCGAATAAAAGAAAAAAACGGCGGCAAGGTGACCGTCATAACGGTCGGGACCGAGAAAGCAGTTTCAGCGCTTCGGGCCTGTTTGGCGCTTGGAGTCGATGAGGCCATTATGATAACCGATCCTTTATTCGATAAGTCCGATCCTCAGGCAATCGGGAAAATCCTTTCAGCCGGGATAAAGAAAATCGGCGATTATCACCTGGTGTTGGCCGGTAAGCAGGCGGTCGATGATGATTCGGCTCAGGTCCCCGGTGCCGTGGCGGCTCATCTTAATATTCCTCAGGCCATGTTTGTCAAGAAGATAGAGTCCATAGATGATAGCAAAGCGGTTGTCTGGCGGACGACGGAAGAGGGGTATGATGTTGTCGAAATGGCCCTGCCGGCACTGGTTTCTGTGGTTAAAGAAATCAATGAACCGCGCTTGCCTTCATTAAAAGGCAAGATGGCCGCCAAGAAAGCCCCGATTACAACCTGGTCGGCGGGGGATATTGGTTTGGATGGTGCCGGAGTCGGACCCAATTCCTATACCAAAAAAGTCAAAGTATCGCCGCCGCCCCCTCGCCAGAAAGGCGAATTTATTGAAGGTGAAACACCGGAGGAAATTGCCGACAAGCTGTATAAAAAACTGAAAGAAAAGCAGGTTCTTTAGATATCTCGAATTCCCATTAAAAGACCGCCATAACATTCGGCGGTCTTTTTTTATTTGAGTTTGACAGCAAAAATTCAAATTTCTATATTCCTGACTATGAAAATGTTGTGGCGTATTGTGATCTTCGGCCTGCTGATTACATATTTCATGACCGGTTTAAGCTCGCAGGCCGGAACCGTTAATCTATTGACGGATATTAAAGCGGTTTGCGTCTATGAGAATCCGGGTCAGATCGATTGGGGGCTGGTTTATCATCTGGCGGTTGAAAACGGTTGTCATGTTGATCTGGTTACCATTAAAACCGGTCCGTCGTACCAGCCGGTTTTTATACGCGCCGATAAATATAATTTGAATTCAATACAATTTTATATTCCCGAAGCCACCCCGATTTATTTCGATACTATTAAATCAGACCTTTTCGCCGGATATATTCCCGATATCGTTATTTTTCTGTCTGATTTTCAGAATGATCCACTCAACGCCTTTGAAAGTTACCTGTTAAACCTGACTTTCGACAGTTCGGCTGTTTTTAATATCAAGAAATATTATCGAAAGGTCGAGGAAGGAAGCCGGTACAGCCTTTTTATCAAGGAGAATCAATATTTCGAATACTATGGCGACGAAATCAACCGCATGGCCGATGCTGTTTCCGAGGAGATTGCCTCGACAGCAACAATCGGCATCTATACTGTTTATGATTTGATCAAAAGCCGTCCGGTGCCGGAATCGCCCTCAGCCTCATTTCTGGCCGGAATCGATCGCTTCAAGTTTGATTTAATCGCCGATAAATATGTCGAGGGATCGGTCCAAAAAGCCGCCCTGAAGATGCATAAAAATAAATATATCGAGCTGTTGAAAAAATCGCTCGAGCAGACCGGCGCCGAGAGAATCGGATCACTTCTTGGCGCGATTGATGCCGTCAAGAAATTCCGACAGGCCTATTATTATCAGATCGGGGCTGTCGATACTCTGACCCCGGTGGCCCAATATATCGAAAGGACACTGGATAAGTTATCCTCGGCTGTCTTCTTTGAAACCGGAGTTAAAAGCAATGGCACCGTGTTAATCCGGGAAACCACCGAGGGCAAAAAACTGAAATTCCGTTCCGAAATCGACAACGATGGGTATATCAGTATCAGAACCGGGTGGGTTGGTTTTCGGCCCTACTGGATAGATACGGTTATTGTCATTGATTCCGCCTGGACCAATGTTTCTCCCAATGCATCGCTGATCCGGGAATACACGGTTGAGGTTGATCCGGGATATCTAATGACGGTCGATGAGCAGTCGTTGAAATTTGTCGGCAAAGTGGTCTATGGCAATCAGGAAATGGATTTCAATTACCGGGCCGGATCTTATGAAGAATCATATTTTTCGATAGAATTCGTACCTGATTTTATGATCATCAAGCCTTTCCCCGAATTACAGATTGATCGTCTGGTAGAACCGACCAGTCTTAAAGCGGTTCTAAATAAGCCGGTTGATTTTGGCGGGGTTGTCGGAATCGAAGTGGTTTCGCCAAAGACTGTACTTTCGGGAGCCTACAATAAAGAACTGACCCTCCGGGCCGGAGAACGAAGCCGGGAATTCAATATTCCGCTGGTGGCCACCAAGAGCATGGGCCGCGAAAGACATGATATAATTATCAACATTTCCAGCGATGGCAAAATCGTCGCCTCGGATATCGCGCAGATTCGCCAGGCTGAATTCGATGTCCCGACCAAGACCAAAATCGCGTTACTCCCCGACGTGTCGGGGATATTGGAAGATATACTTATTCTGACCGGGGCGGATTACAAGAGCATCAGTGAAAGGTATCTGAAAGCGGGCAATCTTGATCTTTATGATATTGTTATATTTGGAACCGGCTGTTTCCGAAATTATGAATCGCTCGATGCTGCTTATGATGTTATCAAAAAGTATATGGAATTCGGTGGAACGGTGATTGTCTTTGGCCAGACGGATGATTGGCGTGACGACCTGTTACCGGTTTCAATCGTCTCCTCGACCCAGAAAATGGAGAAACGAGATGTCCGGGTAACAGACAACAGCCATCCATTGTTCACTCGGCCCTATCGTCTCGATGTCTCCAGGATGCTGGATGGCATCAGTGGCGGGACGATCAGTTACCCGGCCGTTGTTTTCCCCGGGGAAAAACTTATAGAAGGCGAGAAGGGAATTACTCATCTTTCAGTCAGCCGGTTCGGAGACGGGAAATTGATATATTGCGGTCTGCCGCTGATACAGATGGTCAGAAATCTTGATGCCGAGGCTATTAAATTATTCTCCAACCTGATACACTACTCCGGCAAATAACGAAAACCACCAGGGAACCTGATCGTCTTTCAGGCGTTTTATGATTTACCATGTCGGAAAAAACTGAAAATATAAAAGGTCGTTTCAGGATTATTCGAAAGTATCTCAGCCGTTACAGGTTGTATCTTATCCTTGGCGGTCTGGCCGTAATCGGGGCCAACGCCCTGATCCTGATTAATCCTTATTTGATGAAAAAGGCCTTCGACGATCTCGAATCGGGAGCGACATCGGGAAATATTCTCAAATACGCCCTGCTGATTATCGCCTTTGCATTGTTTTCCGGGGTCTTCCGCTTTTCCATGAGACGCTCCATAATCTGGATGTCTCGGAAAGTGGAGTACGATCTTCGCTCCGACCTTTTCGAGTACCTTTTGAAATTAAATTCCTCATTTTATTATGAAAACAAAACCGGCGATATCATGGCCCGGATGACCAATGATATCGAGGCCGTAAGAATGATGGTCGGTCCCGGCATCATGCATATCGCCAATGCCTTTGTCTCGTCCGTAATCGCCATCGGTTTCATGCTGTACTTGTCCACCGAGTTGACCCTTTACTCCCTGATTCCCCTGCCCCTGTTATCGATTGTCGTTAATCGGGTGGGGATAGTGATTCATAAGCGTTATGCCAAAATCCAGGACTATTTCGCCGTCTTAACATCGAAAGTCCAGGAGAATTTAGCCGGGGTAAGGGTGATTCGGGCGTACAACCAGGAAGAGGCCGAGATCGAAGATTTCTCCCGGCACAGCAAGCATTATATTCATCTTAACCTGAGGATGATTAAGATTCTGGGCCTATCCTGGCCGCTTCTGTTCGGAATTGCCGGTACGGTGAATATGTTTGTTCTTTATTTCGGGGGTAAATCGGTAATGGCCGAATCGATCAGCCTGGGAACTCTGGTGGCCTTTTTCGCATATCTGACCATGCTTATCTGGCCGATGATTGCCATGGGCTGGGTGGTTTCGCTCTATCAACGGGGCAAAGCCTCTCTCGATAGAATCAACCGCATTTTTAATATCGTCCCGGAGGTGACAAACAGTGATCGAGTGTCGAATAAAACCAGAATGAAAGGGAAAATTGAATTCCGTAATCTTGGTTTTGCTTATAATGGGACGCATATTCTGCATGGTATCAATCTGGTTATTGAACCGGGTATGACGGTCGGGATTATCGGGCCGACTGCTTCGGGCAAATCGACGCTGGTGTCACTTATCAGTCGGATGTTTCCGGTTAACAGGGGGCAGCTGTTTATTGATGATATCGATATCAATGACTGGGATATACATACTCTCCGTCGTCAGGTCGGGATGGTACCCCAGGAGCCGTTTTTATTTTCCGACACCCTGACCAGAAATATTCTCTTTGGTGTTGATAATGATGATACCGCCAGAGCCCATAGTGCGGCGGCTTCCGCCGTCATCGACCACGAAATTGAAGAATTTCCGGATGGCTATGAAACCATGCTGGGCGAGCGAGGAATCACCCTGTCGGGGGGGCAGAAGCAGCGTGTGGCTATCGCCCGCGCTCTGGTGATTGACCCGAAAATTCTAATTTTCGATGATGCCACCAGCGCTGTCGATACCGAAACTGAACACCTGATAAATATGAAATTACGCGGTGAAATCGATCGAAGGACGGCGATTATTATCTCGCATCGGGCCTCGGCCGTTAAAGATGCGGATTTGATTCTCTACATGGAAGATGGAACGATTGCGGAATCCGGCAATCATGATCATCTTATGGCCGCCAATGGCCGGTATGCCGAGCTGTATCGAATGCAGTTAATCGAAGAAGAATTGAAGAGAATGTAATATGGCCGCCAATAATTACCATGAAGAAGAAATTCTCGGTAAGGCGTACGATGCCCGGTTGATGAGGCGGTTATTAACCTATGTTCGGCCGTACAAGTGGACCTTGACAGTAGCCATTATTCTCCTGGTTGGTGGTTCTCTGTTACAGCTGACTTTGCCGATAATAGTCCAGATCGGTATCGATCGCTATATTGCCGCCCGGGATGTCGGCGGTCTGAAACATATTGCCCTGATCTATGCCGGTATTCTCCTGGCCGTATTTATCCTGCAGTATATTCAGATGTATATTACCATGTATATCGGCCAGAAGGTGCAGTATGATATCAGAATGCAGATTTTCTCGCATCTTCAAAAACTGCACCTCGGCTTTTTCGACAAAAATCCGGTCGGTCGGCTGGTCACCCGAACCACCAATGATGTCAATGTGCTTGACGAAATGTTTTCCTCGGGACTGGTATCGGTTTTCGGTGATATTATCACTCTGGTGGGCATTGTTGTGGCCCTGCTTTATTATAACTGGCAACTGGCCCTGTGGACATTTGTAGTCCTTCCACTCCTGGTTCTGGCCACTTCGATTTTCCGGAAAAAAGTCCGCCAGACTTACCGGGATGTCCGCATCCGCCTGGCTCGGTTGAATGCTTTTGTCCAGGAACATATAACCGGGATGTCGATAATTCAGTTGTTCACCCGTGAGAATAAAATATTTAAAGATTTTCTTGGAATTAACGGCGATCTCCGCGATGCCCATTTGAAAGGAATTTACTACTATGCCGTCTTCTTCCCGACGGTAGAAATAATCAGTGCTGTGTCGCTGGCCATTCTGATATACAAGGGGGGACTGGAGATCAGCGCCGATGTATTGACCTTCGGTGAACTGGTTGCCTTTATCCAGCTGGTGCAGCGGTTTTATAATCCTATCAGGGACTTATCGGAAAAGTACAACATTCTTCAATCATCCATGGCCTCATCGGAGCGCATCTTCAAACTACTCGATACCCCGCCGGAAGTGACGGCTGACAATGATCGGACCCGGCCGTCTGAATTCCGAGGCCGGATTGAGTTCGACAAAGTCTGGTTTGGCTATAAAGAGAATGAAGATGTTTTAAAAGACATAAGTTTCACGGTCGAACCGGGAGAAAAGGTGGCCATTGTCGGTGCTACCGGAGCCGGTAAGACCTCGCTTATATCATTGCTATTTCGATTTTATGAGTACCGGGCGGGATCCATTCGGCTTGACGGCATCGAATTGAAAGATTTATCTTTTAAAACTCTTCGGAATCAACTCGGATTGGTACTCCAGGATGTTTTCATTTTCTCGGGCGATTTCGCCGGTAATGTTCGGTTGGGCAGTCGTGAAATAACCGATGAACGCCTGATCGAAGCCCTGAAGAAGGTCAATCTTTATCGCCATATCACCCGTCAGGAGGGAGGTCTGCAGGCCGAGGTCAAGGAACGCGGGGCAACTCTTTCCACAGGGCAGAAACAATTATTATCGTTTGCAAGAGCGCTGGCATTTAATCCCAATATCCTGATTCTGGATGAGGCCACCAGTTCGGTTGATACCGCCACCGAGCGTATGATACAGAAGGCTCTGGATAAATTACTGGAGAACCGGACCGCCATTATTATCGCTCATCGTCTTTCCACCATCGAGAAAGCGGATAAAATAGTGGTCCTTCACCACGGGCGTCTCCGCGAAATAGGGAAGCATCATGAATTGCTGGATCAAAAGGGAATTTATTATCGTCTATATCAGATGCAGTTCAAACGGGATCAGGTAAAAGCGACGGGGTGACAAATATGCTGACTTCAGCAGTGTTGAAAAGGTACTCGAATTTCGCCAATAAGATTGCCATCGAGGCCGGGCGGATTCTTATCGAAAAAAGCCGGAAACGACATCGAGTCATATTTAAAGGACAAATTGATCTGGTTACCGATGCCGATCTGGCCTCGGAAAAATATATCATCGAAGCCATTACCGCCAAATATCCCGATCATTCTCTTTTAACCGAAGAAGCTTCTGCCCGGGAGAATAATTCCGATTTCCGATGGGTGATCGATCCGCTTGACGGAACCACTAATTTTGCCCATGATTTTCCGTTTTACTGCGTTTCAATCGGTCTGGAGTACCGGGGGAAAATAGTAATCGGGGCAATTTATGATCCGGTACGAACAGAGCTGTTTCACGCCCGCCATGGTGCCGGAGCTTTTTTAAACGACGCCCGGATTATTGTCTCAGAACAGAAAAAACTCGGCCAGGCTTTGCTGGCTACCGGATTTCCCTATGATATACATCAATCCAATGAAGATAATCTCAAATATTTCCGCCGGTTTATCAAACAGGCTCAAGCCGTTCGGCGGGCTGGTTCAGCCGCTCTTGATTTATGTTATCTCGCCTGCGGCAGATTCGATGGTTTCTGGGAATTGAAATTGCACCCCTGGGACACCGCCGCCGCAGTGGTGATTGTGACTGAAGCCGGCGGGAAAATGACCGATTTCCAGGGCCGCGAATATTCGATTTATGGCAAATATCTACTGGCCAGTAATGGCTGTCTTCATGCCCAGATGAAGAAAGTCCTGAATGTTTGATTACTTTTGAACTCAGAAACTGTGTTTGATTCCTAATCCCGGCAGTATGCCGGCATCATAGATATAACCGTCACCGGAATTGATAATGGCGTTTTCATGGTTGGTGACGTTTGATATCGACAGGTAAAGAAGAGTCCGGCCGAACTCAAAATCCGCATGAAGATTAAAGATCATGGTGGTCGGGAAATTATCGGAATTTTCTTCCGTCAATGCCTTTTGATAATAATCCGTAGTATATCTTAAATCAGGATCGAAATTTCTACCGATTGCGGTCGGAGTATAGGGCCGGCCTGATTGCACCATCATGTCTCCGCCAAGCCTGACCACCCGCCTCATGGCATAATCGAGCCTGAGATAAAATCGATGCGGCGAATTAAGTTCGTAGGGGACAGCGATATTTTGCAGATTCTTTTCGGCCCGGGTGTATCCATAAAAGGCATATAGATCAAGGCGTGAGGATAAAAAACGAGGCAGATCAACAGAAATATCACCGCCGCTGAATTCCGTTGTCGCCGATGAAGACATTTTGAAAAAATCTTCTTCAATGGTTCCATCAGTTGCCACTTTTGAAAAATTCGGGTCAATCATTGGAAGATCGCTTATTTTTTTATGAAAGATATTGAATCTCGCCGGACCACAGCTTATACCAACCGATATCAAGTTGGTTCTGACCGCTTTCAGCCGTTCCAGATTATCATCTATTATGATTTGATATGGTTCCAGGATACGGTTGACCGGGCTGTCGGCAAATGTTCCATGGAAGAAATCCAGGGTTGAAGTTGTCCCGATTTTGACACTTGCGGAATTCCTGTATGTGAAATACCTGCTATTAGCCAGATGTCGAAAATAATCGCCGCGAAGACCGCTTTCGATTTCCAGCAAGCCGAAATCATGCTTGACAGAAATGAAACCTGCCCCGCTGAGATCGGAGCGATGGGAATAGTAAGAATCGTACGCCTGATTCAACTCGGACTGGTATATGTATGGATTATCACTCCCGGCATCGGGAGGAAGGAAATTCCAGTTTTTCTGGGTCAGTCGGATTTCCCGGGGATTGCTGTTTTTTAAATTCCCTCCCGTGGTGAGTTCTGTCCGGCCAAGAAGAAAACCAATTTCCGAATCGATCAGGTAGGTTGTCTGCCGCGCTTTAAGATCAACCCGGAGCCCGGATTTGATATCTATTGCCGGATGGGCGGAATAGATCTCGGATCCGGTTCTGACCGCCCCCCGGATTTTATACTGCAGATTCTGGCTGAGACTTTCGAGTCGTAAACCGGCGTAGCTTTCGCTGGTGTGTTGATAGGTATCAATCCCGGAGCTGTTAATGGAACCGGGATCAGTCGTATAACTCAGGAAATCGCGGACATAGTACTGGTCAAGAATCAACCGCAGATTACCATTCAGCTTTAACCCCGAAGACAAAAAAACATCCTGAAAATTGGTCGGGGGTATAGTTACCCGCTCCGATTTGACATTCAGTCCCTCGACTATTTTATCCAAAACTGATTTTCTTACCGAGGCCAGTATAAAATAATCCTCATCGCCGAAAGATACTACCCCGGTAGCCTCGACCGATGACAGGTTGATTTCGCCGGTATTGTGTTTTTCAAAACGCGAATAAGTCTCGAATTCAATGGCCGATGGCAGACCGAAACACACCGGAGTCCCCTGCGGATAAAATTGAAGTTTTTTAATCACAACCCCGGGAATAATCGAAAATATGCCGTAGTGATTGGGGTCATAACCGATGTCGATACCGTTGATATAGTATCGCGGGCTGGTACCGTGTAGTCTTATTTTCGACGAATGACTGGAACCCTCGCGGGTGACCTGGGGATGTTGAATAGAGGCGACCGGATTTGTCGGGACGAGAGAATGGATTGAAGTCCTCTCTATATCGAAATGAGTTATTTTCGATGATGCCTGATTCCTGTCATACAATGGCTTGACCCTGAGACTCCGGATTCTCTGGATTTCCGGTGTCAATTGAAAGATTATCGTTCGGGGATCATTGGCCATTTCAATTGTTTGCGATAATGTCTCGAATCCCACCGAGGAAGCAGTAACATGGATCGAATCGCCGCTATCGCTACAAAAATGCAGAGAATAATATCCCAGTGTATCGGTGGCTGTGCCGGTCAGGTATTCATTATTCCGGAAAACCAATACCGAAGCAGCAATGACTGCGCGGCCATCGGAATCGACAACCCGGCCGGTCAGGTCTGCGCCGAGAACATAATCAATCGATACCAGTAAAATCACGAAGATTAAAACCGTTGTCAGATGCAGAAGACCCCGATTCTGACTCAAAATATTCATTTCGTGGGGTATTTACCTCAAACATCATGCCACCCGACCAATTATCGGTTTAGTGGCGTAAGCGATTGTCTATTATGGTCATAGGTGATATGTTGCAGAATGCAAGGGAGTGAAATGAAGATTATAATATGCAGTTGGGGTACCAATATATGATACCCGGAAAGCAATTTATATCAAAGGCATTCCTCGATAAAATCATCAATCAGGCTGTTGAATTTACTATGTTTGGTAATGAAAAAGAAATGCCAGCTGTTTTCAAACAGGTAATAACGGGCGTTTTTAAAATGATTTACCCAGGATTTCTTAAAGTCATTACCGACTCCCTGGTCGGCCTCCATGATGAAAATTTGCACATTATCCCTCATTGGAGTTTCTCCGGGCGGGTATTTTTCATTATATTCTCGGGTTCCGGCCACTGATTGGAACAACCAGCGGTAATCGCAATTCTTCAATGAAGATAAAATCAACTCCAGTTCATCAGGATTCGCGTCGGCGGCCAGCAGATTTAAATACCATTTACGGGTTTCCTCGGGTAATTGCTCATCGGAAAAAGCCAGCATTGAAGATGCAAAACTCATCCGTTGTCCGATTACGATCTCGAAACCCTGATAAACACAATCAGCGAAAACAACCCCTTTCATAAAAGAATCGCCGAGCTTGATCATTTCCGGGAGTATGGCGCTGGCAAAGCTGTGTCCGATGACAATATACGGTTGCTTGATCTCATTCAGCATCAGCGCCACCAGAGCTTCGGCATCAAGACGCGGAGCCTCCACCGGGTCGATTTCCTTGGAACTCCGTCCATGCCCGAAGAGATCAACCGTTATGACTCTGAATCTGTCTTTAAAATACTCGACCTGGAATTTCCAGCTACCACCGTCGCCCCCAAGACCGTGGACGAATAAGAGGGCTATCTCTCCAGAGCCATTATTTTGGAAGTGTAGATCGTAATTCTGATACTTATAGAAGGGCATTCTTTTAATCCAGTAAGGAGGAGTTTTTTATAAATTAGTTGTTTCGCGCCGATAAAGTCAACCATATATTTGCTGGCGAGTTTTATTTGTCCACCGACAAATGATATTGTGAAAATTTTAAATGGGGACCATTAACCATAATATGAAAGCTATCGGGGGATCTTGTGAAAAATAAATTGATGATTTCGACCTCAGGCATCAGGGGAGTGGTTGGATTCGGACTGGATCCGCTTATGATTGCGGGTTATACCGCCGCTTTCGGCACCATGCTTAAAAAAGGGAGGGTGGTTATTGGACGGGATACCCGTCCCAGTGGCCAGTTAATAAAAATGACCGCTATTGGTGCCCTTCGCGGGGTCGGAATCGATGTTGTCGATATTGGTATAGTCCCGACACCGACCGTGGAAATCGCCGTACCGGAATTAAAAGCGGCGGGGGGGATATGTATCACCGCCAGTCATAATCCGGCCGAATGGAATGCACTCAAGTTTTTCAATTACCGCGGTGAATTTATCAACAGGAAAGATCTGCATAAAATCAGGAGTATTTACAATAATCACCATTTTGCCTTCAAAGATTACCGCCGATTGGGATCTCTTAAGGCCGATGCCACCTGGATTGATCGCCATATTGAGAGAATAGTCAGGCTGAAAGAGATAAATGTCGGGAAGATAAAAAAGGCGAAACTGAGGGTAGTCGTCGATGCTGTCAATGGAGCCGGATCGATTGCCTTGCCCTTTCTTCTGGAGAGACTCGGGATCGAGGTTGTCCGATTAAACTGCGAGAACAATGGTGATTTTGTCCATACGCCGGAACCGGTTCCGGCCAATCTGGCCATGCTCTCGGAAGCCGTGAAAAAATTCCGGGCCGATCTGGGAATGGCATGTGATCCCGATGCCGACCGACTGGCCCTTGTAAATGAACAGGGTTGCCCGATCGGCGAGGAATTGACTCTGGCTCTGGCGGTGAAATATATTCTTGGCCGTAAAAAGGGCAGGGTGGTGATAAATCTCTCGACTTCGCGGGTGACCGAGGAGGTGGCAACAGCTATGGGAGCCCGGACCATATATACCCCGGTTGGCGAGGCCAATGTTATTGCCGGTTTGAGGAAACATCGGGCGGTAATCGGCGGGGAAGGTAATGGGGGCGTGATTTTGCCGGCCTTTCATTATGGCCGCGATTCCCTTATCGGGGCGGCAATTATTGCCTCCAGTCTGGCGGAATCCAAAATGACCTTATCACGGTTGGCGGGAACTTTGCCGATATACCATAATATAAAGTTGAAAGCGCCGCTGCCCTCCGGATATGAGGCTAAAGTGGCCAGAATGGAAAAGGCGGCCCGAGCAGGTTTTGACAAATTGAGGATTGACCGCCGCGATGGTCTCCGATTCGATTTCTCCAGGGGCTGGTTTCAGGTAAGGAAATCCAATACGGAACCGATCTATCGTCTTATAGTCGAAACCGACGAGAAGAAGCTGACGGCTATGATAAAGACCGAAGTTATGAAGTTTTTAAAATAGGATTATATTATGTGTGGCATTGTCGGATATGTTGGTTTTCGGCAGGCTCTTCCGGTGTTGATTCAGGGGCTTAAACGGCTGGAGTACCGCGGGTATGATTCGGCCGGATTCGTTTTATCCACCGATAGCGGTTTGGTTCTGGAAAAATGCGTCGGTAAAATTGCCTCCCTTGAGGAGCAGATTCGCAATAAGGAATATTCATCAAGCATGGGTATCGCGCATACGCGCTGGGCCACCCATGGCGAACCGACGGTGGTAAATGCTCATCCACATCTTGACAGCAAGGATGAAATCGCCCTGGTTCATAACGGTATTATCGAAAATTACCGGGCCTTGAAATCCTTCCTGGAATCCCGCGGCCATGTTTTCCGGACACAAACCGATACCGAAATACTGGTCCAGCTTATTGAAGAATATTACGAAGGTGATCTTACTGAGGCAGTCCGAATCGCCCTGACGCAGGTCGAAGGAACCTATGGTATCACTGTTATCGCTTCCCATGAACCCGGAAAGATTGTCGCGGCCCGCCAGGGTTCGCCGCTGGTGGTCGGACATGGTGACGGAGAAAATTTCGTGGCCTCAGATATGAGCGCCATTCTGGCCTATACCAATCGCGCTATTTATCTCGAAGAAGGCGAAATTGCGACTGTCACGGCCAACAGCTACGAAATCACCAATGTCTCCCAGCAACTTCTCCGGGCGCCGCATATCGAAGAAATATCATGGACTCTCGATGAAATCGAAAAGGGCGGTTACAAGCATTTTATGCAGAAAGAGATTCATGAACAGCCGATGACACTGCGGAATGCCATTCGGGGTCGTCTTAATTTAGAGGAAGGCATACCAAGACTGAATGGTCTCAATCTGCAGTACGACGAATTGCGCAATATCGGCCGAATAATTATTACCGCCTGCGGAACATCATGGCATTCAGCTCTTATCGGCGAGTACGCCATCGAAGAATTGGCCCGAATTCCGGTTGAAGTCGAGTATGCGTCGGAATTCCGCTATCGTTCCCCGATTATCGGCAAAGAAACTATTTTGTTCGTAATCAGCCAGTCGGGTGAAACCGCCGATACTCTGGCGGCCATGCGCGAGGCGAAGAAAAAGGGCGCCACGGTCCTGGGTATCTGTAATGTGGTCGGCTCGACCATAGCCCGCGAAACCGATGGCGGTGTTTATATCCATGCCGGACCGGAAATCGGGGTCGCCTCGACCAAAGCCTTCACCTCGCAGGTAATGGTTCTGTACCAGATTGCCATTCTGCTTGGACGCATGAGACAACTTTCTGCTCAACAAGGAATGGAATATCTGAATGCTCTGAACCGTTTGCCGGAACAGGTGGAGAGCATTCTTGGAACCGAAGATCAAATCAGGAAAATTGCCGAGGAATATTATCGAACCGAAAACGCCCTTTATCTGGGGCGTGGGGTTAATTTCCCGACTGCCCTTGAGGGGGCCTTAAAACTGAAGGAAATTTCATATATCCATGCCGAAGGTTACCCTGCCGCGGAGATGAAACACGGGCCGATTGCCCTGATCGATGAAAATATGCCGGTAGTCGTGATTGCTTTGAAGGATTCGGTATATGACAAGGTTCTGTCGAATATCGAGGAAGTCCGCGCTCGATATGGAAAGGTAATCGCCATTGCCAGTGAAGGCGATACTGAAATCGCCGATAAGGTTAATCATGTTATTTATATTCCGCATACCAAACCACTTCTGACACCCATTCTGGCCAGTATCCCGCTGCAACTACTGGCCTACCACATTGCCGTTTTGAGGGGTTGCCATATCGATCAGCCACGAAACCTGGCTAAAAGCGTCACGGTGGAATAATAGCAAAATATCCATAAAGCCCGCCCGCACAGGCGGGCTTTTTTCATTTGAATTCTCATAAATTCCGAATCCTTGTGAATATTTCTCTGATTTGGTGGTATAAATTGGTGAACCCACAAACCTGTTATTAAATTATAATGACTAAAAAAAATGATGCTGATGGTGCCGTATCGCAGAGGTCCCTCATTGCCTCTGCACTCAGAGTGACCGGAGCGGTTGTTGAAGTGTCCCTGGAAATATTCGGGCAGATGATGGCCCGGCTTGATGAACCTCTGGTTATTGTCTCACGTTGCGGATGGATGAAGAGCGATTTCCGCTATCTGACCTGCTATAAGGGATTTATTTTGTGT
Organism: Candidatus Zixiibacteriota bacterium; assembly: GCA_016933955.1. NCBI lineage: Bacteria > Pseudomonadati > Candidatus Zixiibacteriota > Candidatus Zixiibacteriota bacterium. The sequence goes on along the minus strand of JAFGTT010000036.1, from coordinate 68,426 downwards.
ACCAGGACAAGAGAAGTCCTGCTTTTTCCGGATAACGTAGAAGTTATCAAGGCCGATAAGATATGCCTGAAAATTTAACAAGTAAAATTCGGCGGAAAATTATACCCTGAGAGTTGCTTTCAGACGGGCCGGATGTTCCAGGAGAGCAAGGGCATCATCGATTGATGTTACCAGAATATCCGCGGCCGCCAGAGCCTTGCCGGAACACCCCTCGTTCAGGCAAACGGCAATTCCGATCCGAGCTGAAGATAACATAAGGACATCATTGTTACCGTTACCCAGTGCGATCACCCTTTCGGCACCCAGTTTTCTGGTATATTTTTCCTTTTGAATATCATGCCGATCCCCTGAAAGTAATTGCATCGTCCCATTTAATCTCTGTAATGCGGTCTTTGCCTTGCCATGTGTATCAGAGGTCAGGATATGAATTTCCAGTATTTCCGCCAGAGAATTAAGACGATCGATAATTTCGGGCGGAATGATGCCATCAACCGACAAGGTCCCGGAAAAATCGGCCACAAGATAGGCCAACCTGATTTCTCCGACTCCCGGGATATCCAGCTCAATCATTATTCCGACTCCCCAACAGGACTATTCGTCGAGTTTTTTAAAATATTCCTTGCCCACTCCGCACTCCGGGCATACCCAATCGTCGGGAAGGTCCTCAAAAGGAGTCCCCGGTTCGATGCCATGAGCCGGATCACCGGCCTCGGGATTGTATATGTAAGTACATGCTTCACATTGCCATCTTTCCATTCCGTAGCCTCCGCTTTATAATAGATATTTCCTGATATTAAGATCAAATGAGATTTTTTTCAATTTAAAAGAATCCGATTTCTGATTTGTTTTTTTTCAACCAAATATTACCAGGATGGCGCCGCCCGCTCCAAGGATAATACCAATCAATCGCTGGCGGTTGATTGGTTCTTTCAGCAACCAGACGGCAAAAATAAAAACAAAAATATTCGACATCTGGTTTAAAACTGCGGCAATCGAGGCTTTGGTATATTTCATCCCGGCCAGCCAGAGAATCATCGAGAGATAGGCCCCCATAAATGAACCGGACAGTGTATATCCCCAGCTCCCGGGCGAGCGAAGTGATAATAGAATATTTTTTCTCCGGGGATGAAAAATGAATATTACCGCCAGGAAGGCAATCCCGCCGGCCAACCTGACCTGAGTCACCCAGACCAGCGGTGAACGTTCCAACAGAGTCTTTATCATGACTATGCTGAAGGCCGATGCCAGCGAGGCGATGATTCCCAGCGCAATACCGATAATCAGATTTCGCATGCCAACATTTCCCTTGCCTTTTTTGGTGGTAATGACCAGGACGGCCGAGATAATCATCACCGAACCGATAACCTGACCAATTGTCATGGTTTCCCCAAGATAAAGAATGGATAGAAATATTATCGATGGGGCATAAAGGCAATTAATAATAGCCTGAAGGCTCGCGCCGAGAAGGTTAAGGCTTTTTAGAAACAGGGTATCGCCGATGCCTATCCCGAGAATACCGCTGATAAGCAACAGACCGTATTCTTCGGGCGGAACCCCGCGCCAGATAGCCTCACCCAGAAAATATGTGGTTGGGAACAGGAGAATCAGGGAAAGGACATTTTTGAAGAGATTGAGAGCCAGGGGATGAACATTCTCGCCGCTTTTTTTAAACATAATGACAGCCATAGCCCAGCTAATGGCCGTCAGAAGGGCCAGTATTTCACCGAAGTTGGCGAAGGGAGGATGCACATTCGACATGGCCGGGAAATTAATAAAAAATTTGTGCGGCAACAAGAGGAATTACTGAAGGCGGATTTTTTGCCCAAATTGCAGTCCACATAGAGGTTCCGATCAAGGGCGTCGGGATATGAGGCCGGAAAACATATTCCCTGATGAAAAAAAGCAGGGCTTACTACGGTCCTGCTTTTTTCATGTGAGAATAGTCTTTTCTTTTATGGCGGTTACAGTTCCCATTTACCTTCAAGGCAATCGCTGAAATAAATGTAGTAGTCAATAAGGCGATTGATATCCATGACATCAACCGTCCCATCGGCATTGACATCACCCAGGTGCAGGAAGGGATAGGGGCCGTTGCCATCGCAATAAATATAGTCAATCAGGTAAGCGATATCGACCAGGTCGATTAGACCGTCATTGTTGACATCACCGCGGCCGAAACCACACCACTTATTGGCCATATCAGCCAGTTCAAAATAGGTGGCCGGATCCGAAGCATTCTCTATCTCGGGCAAACCAAAGAGAGCCACCCCCACTGTTGCCGTTCCGGGGGCCGCTGGCATATCCAGATGAGCAATTGTGAAAAAGGCTTCCCGGTCATCCGGATCTGTCATTCCCTGTGATGGATCAGCGCCGTTCTGATGAGATAATCCCGTCAGTGACGACATCCAATAGTAAACAGAATCAAGCCAGACATCGGAATCATTCCAGACCGACTGCCCGGCCGAAAGAGTTTTGGCGTTGACCATACCCTGGTAGGGACAGCCAAACGGAATTTTCACCAATCCCCAGCCGTTATCATTGAGGTTGGCAGTATAGGCAAAACCGAGCGAATGAGCGGTATCGAAACCGACATACTGATTTTTGCTGTCGGACGGGTAATTAATATCATAATCCATGATAGCCCCCATCCAGATATTATTCAACGGACTATAACGACCGTCAAAATCAAAGCGATAAATAACGAAATTGTTCAACATGGACTGATCATAAACACCAATAACCGTGGCACAGGCATGGAATCCCATTGTCAGGGTATCCGAGGGTGGCGGCTGGATTCCATTATGGGAATCGAGCTGATAGAGCCAGTCCCAGCTGAGGCAGTTGCCGAGAGTATCATATTCGCACATATCAGCCACCGAATCTACAAAGGCAAAGCAGGCTATCTCACCAAAAACGTCCTCATAACTGGCACCAAAATCGTTGGATATAGTTCCCAAATAGATATTAGCCAATTGAACCGGCCAACAGGTGCCATCATAACAATTAATATCAGCCAGGATGGATTGCCAGTCATTGGGGTCGCCATGCCAGTTGGCGCAGTGGAAGGCCACCCGAGCTGAAAAGACAGTTGATTTTCCGGGCGGTCTGGTACCGCTCTGCGGAGCGGCAAAGACAAAGGCACCCTGGAATACCGAAACATCATCGCCATCGATTTCGGTAGTTCCTTCCTCGCCGATCTTGGTTGAATTCCAGACCGTGGTATAGTTTGTTCCGCCGACACCGAAAGAAAGCTCGACATTATCGTAAAGACATCCGCCGATTATTCCCAGCCTGATCTGCGGAATAGCATAGACGCCGCCATCGATTCTGGCGCTATCGAGGAAATAATCCGGGTCATCGGTATCGATCCGGGCATAAAAAGCGTGGTATCCGCGCGGAATCAGAGTCGCATTGACCTGAACGGTTATATCGATATACGACGGATTTTCATAATCCCCCGAGGCCGGAATAATTGTTCCCGGAACGGGAGTAATAGTCGAGGTATAAACCCAGGCCGGTACAGTATAAGCGGCGTGGTTCGATTTCAAACGAGGCGTGACCGCCAACCCGGATAACCGTTCCATATCTCCGGTTAACATGGCTCGGAATTCCGTTGCTCCGGACGAGAATTTTTCCGCCAGACGCTGAAGATTTTCCACCCGATCGGGATCGACAGTATTCATGGAAATTTTGGACGGAGTGGTATTATTATCGTCATCATTGAAAGTAACCGAATTGATCGTCAGAGGAGCGTTACCGTTATTGCCGATAGCATCCTCCCAGACAACGGTATACCCATCAGGCATCCCGAATTCGACCGGAACATCATAGGTATATTTCGGAATTTCCAGACGTGGTCTGGCAGTCTGTTCGGTCATGCAGATCAGTTTGTTGTAGTATACATAAAGTAAATGTCCGTCGGCCGCGGACGGAGCATAGTGGTGGGCATATTCGTGGCCCCCGGCAAAACGCCGATGGAACATCTGCCGTCCGTCATTTTCTCGATAAAAATCGAGGAAATCGCTGTTATTCCCCACAATATACCAATCGGGCAGATATGGATCACAAACAACGATACCGTCAGCCAGCCATTGTGAACCCGTTCCCGGATTGGTCGTTGTGTTTTTCCAGAGAATAGAACCGGTACCATTATTGAAAGCCACCGGTCCGCGGAATTCACCGGAGCTGACCCAGCCATTCCATCCGGTATTGATCACCCGGCTGGTCGTGAGAGCCGGCCCATTATAATCCTGGGCATTGCATCGCTGGGCCCAACCCAGATTGCCGGTACTCATGTCAATACAGTACATTATACCACCGGATCGATACGGAGGATAGGTGGTGTACTGATCATAAGATGAGGCCGTATATAAGTAATAATAATTATGGGCGATTCCACCTGTGAAAGCCTCGGTTCCGCAATTATCGGGATCGAGATTGCAAAGCTGATGATCGGCGAACTGCCAGACCAGAATTCCGGTGGCGGCATCAAGGCAATAAATATCTCCGTTGGAAACATCATCATCCGTACCGATGTAAATCTGGTAACCATCGGTGGCCAACCCTTTGAAAATAGCCCCTCCGAGATTGACCGGATTTCCGGCCCCGCTGGCAACCCAGCCGGAGAAAATATTACCTGTCAATGCTTCGACACAGTAGATGTCGCCGTTATCATCGTTATAGATGACATAAGGAACCCCTTCGATATCAACAATTACCGAAACTCCCCAAGTCATAAAATGGTGACTGTGAGCCAGGTAGTTTCTTGTCCAACGGGTGGTCCCATCGGTCAGGTTGATGGCACTGAATGATTTGGCGTCACCGCCCGGAGTGAAAATAAGAGTGACATCCTCACCGTACGCGGCGAAGTTATATATGGTCGGCGTGGCGTAACAACCGCCTCCGATCTCAAAACCGTCAGCTAACCGCTTCCAGATTTCGGAGCCATCATTAAGGTCAATCGCAACCAGCTGATTCAAGAAATAATTCACGATTGTATCGATGTAAACCACGGGGCTATTCAGGTTGCTCACCTGACCCGCCGCATATTCCCATGCTTTGGTCATATTGCCCTGCAAATCATAGGCTATCTGACTGAGAGAACGATTGGTTCTGGCAAAACTCTGACCCATGGTCGGCCAGTCTTCGCCCGGCCAGCACGGAGTGGGCGGAAGCGGTTCACAGCAAATGTCGGTTTCAATAATGAAGTTGACATCCACCGACCAATCGTCAGCCATATAGCCGAAAATCAGTGTGCCGCCATTGTACCAGGCCTCACATGAATTATAATCGCCACAACTTCCATCATCCGATAGTGATCTTATTCCGGCATCAGGTGAAGGTGCAAATGATTCCACCCCGATCCAGAGAGCATGATCGAAATGATTATAAAAACCAGGAATATCTGTCAGATTGATTTCCACCATCCCGGGATAAAGTATATAATCGGCCGGAGTTAAAATAACTTCGGTCAGTTTGGCGCCCGGTAGACCATCGGGACCATCGCTGTCCCATATCTGAACCGCGGTATTATATGTATATAACGGCAGGGTGGATTCACTTGAAGGCCAGTAGAAAGCCACCCGGCATTTCTCCAGACGGCAATCGCCGGAGAATGATGGGGAGACTTTCTGATATTCGCCGACATCGCCGTAAGCATCAGGGAGTCGCCAGAAATAACTCAGATTGCAGGCATCGGCAACGGTAATACACTCCGACTGGGGATCATTGCAAACATAGGCATACATCAGGAAATTGACATCAACCCCCCAGTCATCGAGCATACTTCCCCAGGATCCATCGGAATATTCGGAACTGCGATTAAAACCGTAACTGCCATCATCGGACAAACCCGCCAATACTCCCGTCGGATCACTGATTTCGTTGGTTGACCAGCCGACAAAGAAATCATCATACATGATTAAATTCAATGCCGAAAGATCAACGATATTATATTCCGGGTAGAAAACCAGATTTTCAAACGGAATAGTGACTTTGACAATTTCATTGGATAAATCAGGGAACCCCGAACCGTCGTCGCCCCAGACATAAATATCCAAATCCGGCGTCCCAACGGTGGCCGGTCCGTAAAGGGCGATACCCACTTCTTTAAGCGTATCAGCATCATAATAGGAATTGAATCTCATGTTGAAATAGTCATCGTCATAGGCATCAGGCTGGTTCCAGTAATAATAGGCCGGTCCGGACCAGTCCATGGTGTAGCAATTATTGTATGGAATCAAATTACAGCAGAAATCGACTCCAATACAGAAATTGATATCAATACTCCAATCATCACTCATGAAGCCGTATATTCCATTCCAGTTCTCCCAACTGCGATTATCTCCGGCGGTGCCATCGTCGGATAAGATAGCAAGGGTGTCGCCATCGACAAAATTATCCACAGAAACCCCGATATGATATGATTCCCCGTCGGTAAATACCAAGGGTCCCAGAGAAGTCAAATCGGCGGCCACATAGGCCAGGCCGGAAGTTGGAAGATTTTCATATGGAACCACAACCGATCCCAGGGCAGTTCCCGGCAATCCGAAACCGTCATCGGCATAAACCGTGACTCTCATATCCGGTGTCCCCGGAACCTGCGACATATAGGAACCGTATATTCCCACCCAGGCTGTGAGCAGGGTGCAGTTATAGTTGACTTCCGAGTCAAACCGCATGCCCATTTCAATGTCATTGTAATTGTCCGGAACCAGCCAGTAGTAGGCTGCGGCCCCGCCAGAATAATCAATAAAATCGCAGAAATATTGGGGTGGAGTTAGAGACTGAGGCGTTTCGATTTCCTTTATTCCCGAGGCCGGTTTCTGGAAAGCCGGTTGATTATGCTCAACGGCACTCAAATCGGGATATTTGGGAGCCTGCGGGTTAATTTTCTGAATCGGGTTTAGGCCATGTTTTAAGATTGTATCAGCTTTGACAGCCGGTCCAATAATCATGGCAAAGAGCACCAATACCATGATTAAAATCATTAACTCCTTACACATTGAAAATCTCCTTTATGGCGGAAAATTGAGGATTTGCCATATTTTATTGTCGTTTTTATGATAGGTCGATTTTGCCTCCCGATATTATATAACTCGATGAAACATAATTATAACCGCCTATAAAATAATGCCACGAGTGGTTCAGGACTTATGTTATTGCCCAAAGGGTAGTATTATTTCTAATAAGTATAAAGATAATATAATCTTAATTAAAAAATAGCCCATAAAGGGGATTTGTCAAGTGAATAATCCCGCTGAGATGAATGATTTCAATTGAATTGCCCGCGATTAATGCCGGATTATGATCGGCGGAATTTAAGAGCACATGTACCTGAAGCGGAAAGTGACTAAAAGAGGCAAGATTGCTCCTCAGGCATTTCTCTTGAAGGGGGGAATTCAATCAGGTACATGCGCTTTTTCTCTTTTCTATATCGGACATCAATAAAACTCACGCCAGAGTGTGTAAGTCCATGGTGTGAGATGTGCTCCCATCTCACAGCCATGGACTTACTGCCATACTTCTTTCTTAGGAGTCATTAACCTCCACAGAAAAAACAAGTGCCCTTGTTTTTTCCTAAAACTCATAAAAGGGATAATCCAATAAAATGTCAACGCGAGATAATTGCGTATTTATTGCGTATGTCTATCTGGCCAGCGGTTTTGAAGAAAAGAGATTAAATTTATGTCTTTTCCTGTTATCCCCAGTTTTTTGCGGATTTGTTCGCGATGTTTATGGATGGTGACTACCGCAAGATTGAGATGGTCGGATATTTGCTTGGAAGACATGCCGTTACGAATAAGTTGACAGATTTCCATTTCGCGTGGAGATAATCGTGAAAAACGATCTCGGAAAACGTCAATATCCTTATTTAAAATCCCCTGGATTTTGGTTTCAAGCCCTTCAATCTCGCGCCGATCCATCCCGGCTGACAGCCTTTTCAGGTTTCTCATAAAGGGTCGAATTGCGTATTCGATTTCCCGACAAATCGCCTGTTTGTATTCCTCCCGTCGGGTTTCGATATGATCCAGAATCTGTTTTAGGGCGATATTTTTCTCGGCCAATATCTCTCTTTCCAGACGTAGTTCATCTGCCGTTTTCTGAAGCATTCTCTCGGCATTCTTTCTGGCGGATATATCGAACCAGCTTCCAATCAATCCACTGATATGACCATCATCATCGGCCATTGCCGACAGTTCGTCAAATAACCAGACATACTGACCGTCTTTGCGCCGGAAACGATATTCGTAGGAGAATGCCCCGTCTGCTGTTATGGATTTAAGCGTATCCATGATACGCTGGTAATCATCGGGGTGAATTTGTTTGCTCCAGAAAAAGGGATCATCGTAGAATTCAATGGGATTGTATCCCAGACTCTCGAAAATATTATCGCTGATAAAGGTAGTCGGGAAATCGGGAGCCGCGCCGCAACTGTAGATAACAGCCGGACTCGATGAGAGCAAATGGCTCAGACGCTGGCGAGTCTCCAGGAGTTCAATTTCAGCCAGGCGTCTGTCGGTTATATCGGTATCGGTTCCGACAATCCTGACAGCCTTTCCCTCTCTGTCACTTACAGCGGTAGCCCGGGCCAGAATCCAGCGAGTACTGCCATCCCGGTGAAACATTCGGTACACTATTTCAAACTGGGGAGTTTCACCACTTAAATGCCTCTCGGTCTCCGAACCAACCTTTTCTATATCTTCCGGATGGACATATTTCACCCAATCATCAAGATGATTCTTGATTTCATAATCCGCATATCCCAGCATGGCCTTCAATTTCGGATCGATATAGATTTCATTCGTTTCCAGATTCCAGTCCCAGACACCGACGTGACCGGCATTTGTCGCCAGTTCATACCGTTTTTCACTTTCTCTCAGGGCCATCTCGATCGTTTTTCGATTGTCGATTTCTTCCTTTAATTGCAGATTGGCCGTTTTAAGCTCAGCCGTTCGATACTCTACCCGTTTTTCAAGTTCCTCTTGATCTTTATGCAAAGCCTCCTCGATTAATTTCTGATCGGTAATATCGCGAACATTACCTATTATAAAACGGGGTTTATTATCACTGTCGCGAACCAGCGCATGACTGTCGCTGAGCCAGCGATATTTGCCGTCATGGCATTTTATCCGATATTCCGTTGTTGAAGATGATTCGCTTTCAGGAGATGATGTAATCAATTGACGGCGATGGTCTTTGAGGCGTTCCAGGTCTGCGGGATGGGTCAGCCGACGCATCCCCTCAGGTCCGAAACGAGTGATTTCTTCGGATGTATAGCCGGTAATCACACGGGCCGAAGCACTGATATAATCGTATTCCATAGTGTCGAGATTCAGACGGTACATAATATCGCGAGAATATTCCAGCGCTTCGGTGAAACGCGCTTCGCTTTCACGCAGAGCCTGTTCGATTCTGATCCGGTCGGTAATATCATGACCGACGGCTATGGCTGTCAATTCATCTGTTTTTGGTGATATCAGGCATGAATTCGACCAGAGGATAGTCCTAATCTCGCCCGATTTGGTTACCAGCGGTCCATCGTACACATCCCGTGGATGAGCTTTAATCCAGGATTTGAAATCTTTCAGATGCTGATGACGATGAGAGGGAGGGAGAAAATTATTGGGCCAGCTTAATCCTATGACTTCTTCACTTTTATATCCGGTTATCCGCTCACATTCCCGATTAAAAACCTTTATCTTCGCCGCTTCGTCGAGACAAACAATCAGACTGTTTGCCGTATCCAGAAGAGTTCGAACGAAATCCTTGTCGCTGTCGAGATCGCTTTCTGGTTTTATGCTGTTACTTATAACTCGTAATATGCAAAGCACCGATGTAATACTGCCATCTGTATTTCGAATCGGTTCCAGGCTGGTTTCATAGTCGCCTCCCGGTCTGAAACAATCCGGAATGGCACTTACCAATTGGTCTTTACCCGTCGTGAATACCTTAGCCACCTGAAGAAGAAATTCATCCGTGTTTTTGCCAGGAAGGACATCTGTCAGTTTCCGGTCTGCAAACTCCCCGGGTAAACCACCGAATCTGCTGGCCGCGGCAGGGTTGATAATTTCTATAAACCCATCACGGTTTAAAATGAAAATAGACTCAGCCGCGCTTTCAATTATTTTCCTGTATTTTGTGAGGTTATCCATCAAAATGGCACCAAAGCAAGGAACATCGGGAGAATAACCCCCTCCATAATAAATCTGGCTACAATATTAGACTCCTGAGGAACAACGGGTACAATAGTTATATTTTTAAATACCCGGTTTCCAATGAAAATAGGCAATTACGTCTGAAAATGCAACAGCAAAATCCGTCCGGCCGTGTCTCGTTAGGCCATATATCAGCCTCCAAGTGCCCGGCGGGTAAATTTGCCTTTTAATTCCGGAATTACGAATTGCCCGTCTTTTCGAATCAGGCGGTTGTCAAACCGGATTTCTCCGCCGCCGTATTCTTTTCTTTGAATGACAACCAGATCCCAATGAATGGCTGATTTGTTGCCGTTGGGCGCCATATCGTAGCACCGTCCGGGGGTGAAATGGAAAGAACCATCTATTTTCTCATCAAACAGAGTATCTTTCATCGGTTCCTTGATCATCGGATTTACTCCCAGGGCAAACTCGCCGATATAGCGCGCCCCGGGATCGGTGTCAAGAATGCGGTTCAGTTTGGCCTTATCTCCGGAGCAGTCAGCCCGGATAATCTTGCCGTTCTTGAACTCAAATCGGATATTTTCATAAATCGTTCCCTCATACAGGGAAGGTGTGTTATAAGAAATCGTCCCGTTGACGGAATTTCTGACCGGGGCGGTGTAGACTTCGCCGTCGGGAATATTACGATGTCCGTCGCACTTGACCACCTCAATATCTTTAATGGAAAAAGCCAGATCGGTTCCGGGTCCCTTGATATGAACCCGGTCGGTTTTCCGAAGCAAGCGTACCAGCGGATCCATTGCCTTTGACATTTTTCTGTAGTCTATACAGCAGACATCATAATAGAATTTTTCGAAAACTTCCTGCGGCTGTTGGGCCAGCTGAGCCATGGCGTCATTCGGAAACCTCATCGCCACCCATCGGGCTTTTTTAATTATCTGGTCGGCCAGCACCGGTTTATAAAACAACTGCTTATACAGCTTCATCTTATCGGAAGGAATGTCATTGAGATCAAAGGGATTACCCGAACCGGCGATACTTATATAGCAATCGGTTTTCTTAACCAGCGGCAGATGAATAGCGGCATATTTTTTCAACTGCTCGACATTATTCCTCAGAAGAAACTGTCGGAGGATCGATTCATCATTATAATGCCAATAAGGCACTCCTCCAGCTTCGGTTACTTTTCGTATGATGGCTTTTCCCAGTTCCAGGGATGGAATTCCTCTCATGGAAAGATACACCAGGTCACCCTTTTTTACGGAGCAGGAATAATTGACCAGAATATCAGCCAGTTTGTCGTTTCGCGGATCAAGCATGGATATGCCTCCTTAAACATCAGATTTACTTCAGATTTGGCAAGTAAGAAATTAACTCCCTGAGACCTATCGCACAAGTGAATTTCCCGTTTGCCTGTCGGATCACTTTTTATTTCCAAATTCGTTGATAAATGGATATTTTTTAAAAGGGCTGATGGATATTATAAACAGAGATTTGGCCATAATATTAAGGATTATCCTGAAGATGGTTGAATTGTTTACAAAAAGCGTGGTGAAGGTGATTAAATCAATTCCGAAGGGCAAGGTAGCCACTTATGGCCAGATCGCCCTTCTGGCGGGTAATCCCCGGGCCGCCCGCCAGGTGGTCAGGATATTGCACTCTATGTCGGAAAAAGAAAAACTCCCCTGGTATCGGGTAATCAACAGCCGGGGTAAAATCTCTCTGCCTCCGGGCTATGGTTATGAACTTCAGAAATCGATGCTGGAAAAAGAGGGGATCGAATTCCGCCTTGACAATTCAATCGACCTGAAGCGATTCCGGTGGGAGACGTAAGGCAATAAACAGTAAGGACTTGAAGTCCGCAGGCTTCTTTCTCTTTTGTTTCTGTAAATTTGTCCGCTCAAGTTTCCGCTTCTTTATACCGATGTCAAAATATAGATCATTGGATGGATAATCAGATGACACAGATAACCAAAAATCAGATTTCCCCCAAATTGCCCTTTGATTTTGATTCATATATTTATAATCTGAGTACCGAATCATTCTACAAAAATAACTGCATCAAGGTACTTCATGGTACCGGCGATAGGATAGTGCAATCTTCACCTTTCGTGACTGCCCTGGCGGCCAGGATCCTTTACGGTTTTCGATCTCATCCAATGAAAAATTCAATTTTGTATGCGGTCGGAAATTATCTTAAGGCGACCATGGATGACTTGGGGCTAATAGGTTTTCTTGATCCAAATAATCACCGTTTTGATCTGGATACAATTGCCTGTGTGCATGGTATTATTCATGAATTTAATCCCGATGACAATGCCTCTATGATACCGGGAATAGTGGAAATCATGGAGTGCCATCGCGACAGAAAAACCGGTGCCTTTTATACCTGGATTGACAAGCCCAAAAACAATATTGATTTCATAGTTAATATCAACATTGGATTATTTTTCGAGATTATCGGGCATTCCGACTGCCGACTCATAAATTACCTGGCCGAAAATTATGGGAAATTTCTTAGAGCGGGGAGTCACTATTATCACAATATCGGCTTTCCCCTTTATATGATGTCCATTTATAAAAGGCGTCTTGAAGAGAAAGACCGTCGAAGTTCCTTTCAGACCGTCATTGAAAATCTTTTAAACCATGTTTTGGCCCGGAATGTATTGCAGGGTTGGATAGGGAGTCTTAATTCATCCATTACGGATTTGGCAAATCCCCATTGGCCTGGAATTGCCTGTTTCAATTCCCGAGATGGAGTGTATCATTCCCGGATTCTTACTGATCTGGCGCTGGCGGAAACTTCCCTCTTATCGTCTTAATGGCATCTTCAGCATCATCTTTGGAAGTTGACCGGTGTTTTATAACCCATTCAAGGTAAAGGATGGCATCCACAACCGATCTGTCATCGTTTTCTGCCATTTCCTTTAATTGGCTGATGGCACGGAATCGTTCATCTTGATTAAAACTGGCCAGATCTAAGACATGTTTTACCAGTTTTTGATCCAAGCGTTTATACGGAGGCATGGCATTATTAAAAAACACCAGGAAATATTCAGCATATTTTCTGTTTTCAGTAAAATTGCGCTGTAAATCTGCTTTTAACTCCGCCAGTGTATTACTAGTATTCTCTGATATTTCTTGGAAATTGCTTCTGATCTTATTAACCTCTTCTTTTGCCTCTTTTGCTGCCCCGATAGCGGCTTTGGCATCCCGGGCCGCATGATTTGCTTCACCCGCCGCTTTAATGGAATCATTAAGGTGGCTTTTTGATTGGAATGTAAGAAAAGCCATAATGATTGCCGCTGCGCCCAGTAATCCGGAAAATATAGTCACTACCAAAGTGGTTATATTAACGGGATCTTCAATTCGGTTAATTGATTTTATTGAATCTGAAAGACTGTTAATTTGATTCGTATGTTTGGCAATCTCCGATTTAAGTGAATCCAACTCGATGTTTAACTGCTCGATTTCTTCCTTGTGAAAATCCGGCTGAAGCTTTTCAAGCTTCTGTGAATATGAACTAAATGTCGCCACGTAGAAAATAAGTAGCACTGTATAGATAACTCGCCACATGGCCCCTCCATTTTACATTACCGCCCTTTATTTTATTATGCATTAGGAACCATAATACTATTGGCCATTTAGTATTTCACCGACAATTTCTGATAGATTTTCCGGTGTTGTTTGGTCCTTTATTAGAATACGTTCAACCCTATGTTGTGTATCTGAAGCCTTTAAATTGTGTCTGATTGAAAATATAATCACCGGAACATCCGGCATAATAGTCCTGATTTTATCAAGTAAGTGCCATCCGGTATCAAAATAACGTTTTGTCTCTTCCATTTTAAATTGTTCCGATGGCATAATCATATCAAGAATTATCAGTCCGATTTTATCATGATTGATATCTATATAAGACAGTGCTTCTATATCCTCTTCAAAGGATTTTACTACAAAATGGTCTAATTCCAGGTATTTTACCCAATGCCGCATAGTCATCATATCATCATCTATAAAAACTACTTCCTTCATTTTTTATCCTCCACCGGCTGTGTTATTGGCAGCGTAATAGTGAATTCGGTTGGGTTTTTACGGTTTGTTAATTTTATTGTTCCACGATGGTTTTCAATTATTAAACGGCTATAGTACAATCCATACCCCGCTCCGGTTGGGTCTTTGTGGGGAGCATTACTGCCTCGTTTACCCTTGTCGAAAATAACATCGACATCCTTTTCAGGAACGCCTATACCAAAGTCCTGAATTTTAAGGATAACATTTTTATATTCATCGTCATGATCCCAGATGACATTAATTGCATTATTTTTATGAGAATACTTAATGGCGTTATATAGGAGATTATGAATTGGCTGTTTCAATTTATTTTTATCCATTTCTATAGCGACCTTAGGGGCGTTTTTATCTGAGCTTATTTCAAGGTACTTCCATTTGGCATAAGGTTGAAGAACATCAATCACTTCCTTTAAAAGTTTGTTAAGACTAAAATAACCGAATTTGTAATCAGCATATGGGTCAAGAGCCTCACGGCTGGAGGTAATAAATGTCAGATGTTTACTTTCGGCAACCAGAATACTGCAATAATCCAACAACTCATTCTTTTGGACCATAAGGGTTTCTATCTCAGGGGGAATGTCTTCCTGAACGCTATATTCCTTTTTCATGACAGCACCCATTGACGCCAAAGCGATTGCTGGCGTAGCCAACTCATGCCCCAGGACAATCATGAGTTCCTCACGGCGTTTTATTTCCTGAAGGGAATTAATGGCCAGCGAAGTCAGGTTGGCCAAAATATCAAACATGGTGCTAAACGATTTACCGAATTTATTGGGTTCATAATCCTCCACTTTAAAAACTCCGATGATTTTATCATCGATTTTCATCGGCAGAGCGATTAATGATTCGGCGTGTCTGTTACCATATAGTACTTTTTCATAATTGCCAGAATGAGCACCATGCTTTTCTATTTGCTCTTTTTTACTCGCTTTAAATGGTTCTTTTTTCAAAGCGACCCAGGCCGTTATTCCGATTCCTTTATCTTCGGGATTGACATCAAGAGAATATTCTAATTCACCCTTGAAATCTTTTGGGTAACCGGCCTTGGCAATTGAAATCAGTTTTTTATGGTCATCATCGGTAAGAAAAAGAGTAACCGCAAAAGCCTTTGATATCTGTTTAACAGTATCGACAATATTTTGAGCAATATTGGGAAGATTGAATTGGCGAGCGGCAATAGCACTGCTGATTTTGGAGATGGCGCTGTTTAAATCCTCTTTCATCCCCTCGTAATGAGAATGGGCGGCAATTTGAAGCGCAATGGATTTTAATAGATCGATATCCGAGTCGGGGAAGGGGTAGCGGCCGTCACGAATATTATTCACCACCCGAATGACGCCGATATTATGATCCTCGAACTTAAGGGGAGCAAATACGGCATTTTTTATTTCAAATCTCTTTTTTCCGGTTTTTTTTACAGCATAGCTTTCGTAAAGGTCTACATAATTCCAGCTGACTTCCCCAATCTGTTTTTCGTATTCCCGTTTATCACGTTCTGATGCGTAGCGGATTTTATGGAAATCAAAAATATTAAGGCATGAACCCTCGCGAAATGATTTGGCTGTCATAAAGGGGCTGTCGAAAGCATATTCCTCTTTACTTTCCTTTCCCTCGGGCCCGAAATTGCCATCCGATAATATTTCTTTACTGATATAATTGGCATGCCTTTCCAGTTTCCGGCTGGCATCGGAATAGATGAAAATCGAGCACATGCCGGCCTTCATGTTCTCGCAGACCTCCTTGGCAATAAGATCATGCGTTTCCGCCTCGACTCGTTTCTGAGTGATCAGTTCGGATATTTTATTTAAAATGCGGAGGTTCATTTCCGCCCGAACGGCGACTATTGCTTCACCCAGGAAATCCGCGAAATTTCTTAACAAACCTAAATCGTCACTGGTGACAGGTTTATCTTTGCCCTTGTTATCGACCTTATCCTTGTTATCCACCGATAATAAGCCAACCAGCTTTTTTTGTTTTCTTTTATTCTGGTCGCCATCTTTATTTTCGGGTTTTTGTTGGGCCAGAAGCGGCAAGATAATCCAAGGGGTATTCTCAAGGCCCAAATCTTTGATACATTTATTTCCCGGACTGAAATCCCAGCTTTTTAATAATTTCGGCTCCGTTAAGGAATTAACACTCAAGACCTCATTTGCTTTAGCCTGTTTTGTCAACTTTCTAAGAACTTCGTGATAACCTTTATCATTAAGATGGAAGCTGTAACCATCTGGAATACTTCCACCCCTTCCGGCTTTGGCTCGCAGAACAAACAGGGGATTGTTTTTAGACAGGCAATCATCGATCACATCATAGAATCTTACTCGGTTATATCCGATTTCATGCAATCTGTCCACGACAAGTTTTAAATGAATGTCATAATCCGAACCAAGAGTTTCGTAAAATTCCTTTTTTATATTTTCCAGCCTGACCCGTTTGGTGATATTCCGGCCCAGAACCAAGGCCAGGACACGATTACCAATTTCATCGGTTAAGGGAACGGCGGTTTCGCTAATATAACGTAATTTGCCATCTTTATCCGTGGTCTCAAAACGCTCATGATGGAAGGCCGGCTTATCAGATCTATCGGATAGTATTTCTTCACATGGGCAACCAGAGCAGGGTAACTCCCGTGGTTTATCAATGGGAAAGACTTCGTAACATTTTTTACCGATTATATCATTGCCATATTTTTGCTTTTTCTTTTCGTCAGCATATAATATTTCATGCTTGGGATCAACAATATACACCTCGTGACTTAAAACGTCATAAGGATGACGATCTTTTTCAACAACCTTATAGTGGTCGAAAATTTTATCCAATTCTGGTATAGGCATAGCGGCGATTTCCGTTTTTTAAGAGTTTTTAAATGCCTGAAAAATGCCGATGGCTAAAATCTAAAAAAAAGAATCCTGCCTGTCAAGCGCTTTGTACCAAATACTGTCTATGTTTTGTAATTAGCCCGAAATCTAAAAGATTCTCAATTCGGCCGATACATCTTTAAAAGACATATAATTACCTGGATTAAATCTCGACGAAATCATTTCCATATTACGAGACAAATCAATTGCATTGAATTGGCGTAATTATTATAATAACCCAAAAGGGTGGAGATTCGGAATTAATCTAATATCCTGCTGACATACTTAACCATAAAGGAGGCATTTATGGCTGAAGAATCTGTCGGATGCGCCAAACCGACCGGGTCGGTTATCGGGCAATCCGAGGAATCTGCAAAAGCATCAAAAGCTGAAGCCGTAGAAAGGGAGAAAACAATGATCATGGTAAAAGTGGGAGGCAAGGCTCCCGATTTTGTTGCCCCCGCTTACCATCGGGGCAAATTCGTCAGTGTCAAGCTGTCCGATTACCTGGGGAAATGGGTCTTGCTGTGTTTCTATCCGGGTGATTTTACCTTTGTCTGACCGACAGAATTGTCGGCGGTCGCCGGCAAGTTCGATGAGCTTCAGAAGCTCGGGGTTGAAGTTCTCTCAGCCTCAACCGACAGCACCTTCGTGCATAAAATCTGGGAAGAAGAAGAACTCTCCAAAATGACCAAAGACGGGATCCCGTGGCCGATGCTTTCCGATGGAGCCGGGAATCTCGGGCGGGTGTACGGAGTTTATGATGAGGCGAATGGCGTAAACATTCGCGGCCGATTTTTGATCGATCCCGATGGCGTGGTCCAGGCCATGGAAGTGATGACGCCTCCGGTCGGCCGAAAAATCGGCGAGACTATCAGACAAATCCACGCCTTTCAACATGTCAGGAAGGCCAAAGGCACTGAGGCCTGTCCCGCGGAGTGGGAACCGGGCAAACCAACTCTCAAACCGGGACCGGACCTGGTCGGTAAGGTCTGGAAGGTCTGGCAACCCAAGTAATCTAAACGGAGAATACTCCTAGAATTGTATTGGACGCCCCTTGGAGAGGGGCGTCTTTTTTTACAGAGGAAATTCGGCTGACCCGGTTTATTACGTCTTGCGTTCTTTTTTCTTGGCGGCCGGGAAGAGGACATTGTTCAAAATCAAGCGATAACCCGGGGAGTTTTTATGCAGGCTCAAATCGGTTGGAGGATCTCCAACCATATGACGGTAATCCTCGGGATCATGCCCCGATAGAAAAGTGAAAGTCCCGCGCCCCAGATTCCCATGAATATAACGTACTTCATCGAATCCCTCCGGCATTCCCAGAATAGTAACATAATTTTTCAGAAGAGATTTCCGAAAAGCGGTCGTCTGGCCCATAAATCCGCCGATCATACCGACATGATCCTGCACCAGCATGGTCGGAACCGGATCGAGTTTGGCCGAGAATTCAAAGAGATAAAAGCAGTCGTTTTCAGGTTCCGGAAAGCGCATCATTCGATCCGGATAAGTGTCAATATCACTATGGCGATAAAGCATGGGGTCAAGAGTAGCGGTAAAGTTTTCGAAAGCCAGCGACTTGGAGTAATCCAGGCGTTCCTGACAATCAGGATCAACCGGGTCACCATCGAACTGGGCCGGGCAGATGTCCACTCCCTCAGCCGCCAGAGCGATATCGATCGTCTCGCAGGCCGAGCACATGGCAAACATGAATCCGCCGCGGCGGACATAATCGGTTATGGTACGAGCCACCTCGCCTTTCATCTCGGAAACCTTATGGTAGCCCATCTTCCGCGCTAGGGATTCATTGGCTTCCACTTCCTGCCGATACCATAATTCATTATGAAAAGAGGCATAGAATTTACCGTACTGGCCGGTGAAATCCTCGTGATGCAGGTGAAGCCAATCATAATTATCGAGAGCTCCGGTTAAAACCTCCTCGTCCCAGATCAAATCGTACTTGATATCGGCATAAGTTAAAGCCAGGGTTACGGCATCATCCCAGGGTTCGACATTGCTTGGCGAATAGACAGCAATAGCCGGCGCTTTTTCCAGCAGAACGCGTTCCATATTCTCGACATCAATAATCCGATAGATGTCGGCCAATTGGGCGGAATTGAGTTCCTCATAATAAACGCCTCGAAGAAGACAGAGGGAGGTTAGTTCATCGCGGCTGTCAAAGGCAAATGAACCGCCCCGGTAATTAAGAAGCCATTCCACGTTGATTCCCATCTGAAGCGCCTTATAAGCAATGCCATAGGCCCGGAGATGATCCATTTGACTTTGATCCATCGGGATCAGGGTAATTTGTGCCTGAATCAGCGGGGTTATGAAAAGCAGAACCAGGAAAATTATAATCGGTTTTTTGATATTCATCATAGCCCTTGTTTCTATTGAATCAGGAAACGATTTGTATTAAAACATTTCATATGCCACCGTTTTTCATTTCTTATCCCTTTTACATCCGGGTCAATAAAAAAGTTTAAATGGGTTGGCCCGATCGGATATAGACTATTGCTTTTTATTCATCTTTTTTTTGCGGTACTCCCGATATTTCTTGAGATATTCCAACAACTTGATTTCACGCCCCCGTTCAACCGGATTGTAATAGATGGTTCCGGACAATTCCTCGGGAAAATACTCCTGATCGGTCAAAGCCTCATCAAAATCATGAGCATATTTATAATCTTTACCATAGCCAAGATTTTTCATCAGCGCCGTGGGAGCATTACGAATATGCAACGGTACCGGCAAAGAACCTCTGGTTTCAGCATCAGTCATAGCCCGACCGAAAGCCATATAAGCGGCATTCGATTTGGGGGCGCAGGCCAGGTATATCACCACCTGGGCCAGGGCTTGTTCACCTTCCGGAGTGCCCAGGAAATGGTAAGTATCGCGGGCATTAATAGCCACCATTAAAGCATAAGGATCAGCCAGACCGATGTCTTCGACCGCCATCCGGATTAACCTGCGGGCAATATAAAGACGGTCCTCGCCGGATTGAAGCATCCTCGCCAGCCAGTACAGCGAGGCATCCGGATCGCCGCCGCGGATGGCCTTGTGCAGGGCGGAGATTAGATTGTAATGCTCTTCACCGGCCTTATCATAAACCAGGGCGCCTTTCTGGTGAATTTCGCGGACTTTATCAAGCGTTATTTTTCCACCGGGCCCGGCGTCTTCGGCCGCGGCCTCAAGTAAATTAAGCGATCGGCGGGCATCACCATCGGCGGCGGCGATAATGAATTCGACAGCCTCAAGTTCGATAGAAACATTCATCGATCCCAAACCATAATCAGAATCCGATATGGCTCTGTTTATAATGTTATCAAGAGCTTTTTCGGAAAGTCGATCAAGCGTATAAACCTTGACGCGTGATAACAGGGCCGAGATAACCTCGAACGATGGATTTTCAGTTGTGGCTCCGATTAAAACGATATCTCCTTTTTCGACGTATGGCAAAAAAGCGTCCTGCTGGGCCTTATTAAAGCGATGAATTTCATCGATGAATACATATGTTTTACGCCCGGTCAGTTTTCTATAATTGGCGGCTTTGGAAATGACATTCTTAATCTCCTTAATTGATGAAGTTACGGCCGAGAACAGCAGGAACTGGCCGCTGGTCGCCCCGGCAATAAGCCGGGCCAGGGTTGTTTTCCCGGAACCGGGAGGTCCCCAGAAAATAACAGATCCAAGGCGATCCTGATCGACCGCACGCCTAAAGGAGCTTTCAGGGCTGATTAATTTTTCCTGTCCAAAGAAGTCGTCAAAAGAGCCTGGCCGCATCCGATCCGCCAACGGTGCCGAATTTGTTTTATCGCTCACCTGTTCATCGGATCCATTATTTTGTTCAAATAATTCCATAATTTAGTATAACGCCGAAATTATAAATATAATCGGAAATAAGAAAAATACGATAGCTTTTTAAAATTGTGATATGGACAATAAAAAGGAAGGGAATTGTCAAAATTCCCTTCCTCAATCTTCCGCATGGCAGGATTCAAAATCCCCGTCTTTATTTGGCAAAGGGGCAATTAGGTTCCGGGCCGTTTTTATAAAGGTAATTGATCAGATAGGTAACATCGAGGATATTCAACTCACTCGAATTGTTGACGTCAAAGGCATCCGTTACGAACGGCGGCTCACCGTCACGATACAGATAATTGATGGCCGAGGTGGCGTCGAGAATATTAACGCTTTGATTCAAATTATAATCGCCACAGGAATAACAGGGCCACATTCCACGTAATGCCTTAACATAACCATCGGTAAAACCGGTGATATCAAGATATTCTCCGATTTTGGCATTGCTGTAAAATGGCTCTCTGTTAATCAGGAGTTCGGTTTTGGTGCCGATGGTCTGGCATTTGGCTTTAAAAACAAGATAAGCGAACTCGGTGAAGTCAGAAGGACGGGGGGCTGTTCCTCCTGTAAATATCAGGTCGACATGGATTGTATCACCATTCGCGGACGTATGCAGATAATACTCAAAATCACCATTCCAGTTTGATGAATCTTGATATACATCCATCAGCCTCAAATATCGGCTTCCGAAAGAAATCCGGGTTTGAATATCGGAAATCGTATCACCGATATTGCAGCCAAGAAACCATGAATGGGTTTTTATCATAAAGGGAATAATGGCCGTTTCATTGTAAGTATCAGGCCCGGTATTTTCGATCATGACCATATTCCAGCCGAGGAAATATTCCAGGTCATGGCAATAATCGCAGGCATCGCCGATACCATCGCCGTCAATATCGGCCTGATCGGGATTGTAAATATCCGGGCAATTATCGGGGGGGCAGACACTCTCAGGCGCATCTGGATCACCAAATCCATCGCCATCGGAATCAATACAGATATCAATATCATTGGCATAACCGTCGCAATCATCATCACCCAGAATATAGGTTCTGGCGATCCCGGCGTTGGTCGCCACGGAATCATCACTATATGAACCTATTACCAGATCAGGATAACCATCACCGTTGATATCTCCGGACACCGCGGCAGTCCAGCTTATACCCAGTCCCTTGAAGTCGTACAATATGTCGCCGGTCAATCCGGAAATTATCCGAAAATTACTCATGATATCTGTATACCCGTCTTTATCGACATCACCCATATATATGGGGAAAGACATGGTCTCATATTCACCAAGAACCTCCAAATCCTTTCCGGAAAAGACAACATTCATAAGGGGATCGTCCGTCATGGATATGAAATCGTCATATCCATCCGCGTTTACATCGCCGGCTTCGGCCACAAAACCGACAAAATGGTAACCAAGGGCGGATCCCTCAAGATTGTACATGATTTCCCCGGTGGCCCCGGAAATGACATATGCGTAGCCACTATCCATCGGTGTCGGGAAATGCCCCCAATCACCTATGATGATATCAACATGGCCATCATTATCGACATCACCGGCCAGACCGGCATTGACAATAAAATTATGCAGAAAGCCGCCGAAGCTTTTTAACAGCGTATAATTACGGCCGGAATAAATTCCATAATATATTACTCCCTCCACACTATAGCGGGCTATAAAGTCGTTATAGTAATCGCCATTGAAGTTCTCGAAGGGGAGAACTTCAAAGCCAAGAAGCATATTTGAGGCATTACCGTAAATCGCACCGAGAGTACTGCCGGTTCGTCCCGAAAAGATATAAACGGCCCCGGCATCATTGGCCAGGGAATCATTTCTATAGGCCCCGATAATTATATCATCATAGTTGTCACAATTGATATCGACTCCCATGGTCATACTGCATCCGAAATTGTCATTCCCTTTATCGCCTGAGAAAGTATACAAGAGGCTGTTGTCGGCCCCGCTGTAAATGTATACCTTGCCGGCATCGTTATTAAAAGACCGTTCACAAATGGCGATATCGTTGACTCCGTCGTTATTTACATCACCATCGGCAGCCAGGACGGCTCCGAGTTCGGCACCAGCATAGGTTCCCGTGTAAATACGATCGGGACATTGGGCCATAATTGCCGACCCGCAGATGAAAATTAAGATTACAGCAATGCAAAGGGTCCTGGTGGGCATAGTATCCTCCCCGGTTGAGATAAAAGTCTAAAGGTTGTCCGGTAGAAAGATGCCGGTAAAATGTGGCATTGGACAACCCAAAAATCCCAGTACTCCAAATATAGCGGCTTGGGGTATCAATTGTCAAGCATTTTATGGATTTGTGGGGCTATTATCGGGATGTATAATCGGTTTTCTGGTGTTACTCGTCAGTTGGACAGAAAGTCTCTAAATCATATCCCGGCAATTAATACCGGTTTTTGGAAAAGAGATAAGAAAAGGCTATTTGACCAGTCGTCTGATTATCTCATCGGCCAACGGAAAACCCGACTCGGTCAGCCGCAGGCTATTGTTATCCATGTCGATCAGGTTTTCTTTGAGCATGGCGGCCAGACTTTTTTCATCGATTACCTGGTCAACAGAAACTCCGAAACGATTCCGGAATTCTTCACGACCAATGCCGCGGGCAGTCCGCAAACCAAGCATTATGGTTTCGGCGATACGCGATTCCGGATCGATGGTGTCGAATATAAGCGGCCGCTCGCCGCGGGATATAGTTTCGATATACTTTTTCAGATCGGGGATATTGGAAAAACGACGGTTCTCAATAAAACTATGGGCAGAAGGACCCAGGCCAAGGAAATCGCCTCCTTCCCAGTAGTTCATGTTATGCCGACATTCAAATCCCGGGATGGCATAGGATGAAATTTCATAACGGATATAGCTGTGTTTTTTCAATTCTTCGTGGATAGCACGATACATCGAAGCCATCATATCCTGATCCGGCAAGGTTATTTTTCCGTCCCGAACATCCCGCTCCAGAATGGAATTCGGCTTGACCGTCAGTTGATAATAGGATATGTGCGGCGGAGCCAGATCGACCAGTTGATTGAGATCATCGGAAAGCCGACGGGAATTCTGGCCCGGCAGGCCGAACATCATATCGACGCCGTAATTCCGAAAACCATTGGCCCCCGCCAGATAAACCGCCCGATAGGAATCTTTGAGATTGTGAATCCGGCCGAGCCTGGTCAACGGGTACGAATCGAAACTCTGAATTCCGAAAACCGGACGATTGATGCCCATGTCTTTCAAAGCAATAAGCTTTTCGGCATCGATCGACTCAGGATTTATCTCCATGGAAAATTCCAACTGGGGATCAAGATCGAAATATTCGCGAATCATGGTGATAAGGTGTTTGAGATGCCAGAAATCGATCAAAGAGGGAGTTCCCCCCCCGATATAAATGGTCTCGATTAATCTTCGGTCGGGATCAATGGTATCCTTGGCCAAGCGTAATTCCATAATCAGGGCCTTGAAAAATTGCTCTTCCAGACCCGGATCATATTTTTCCCGGTAAAAATCGCAATAGCCGCAAATATTTCCACAGAAAGGGAAATGAATATATAATGATATTGCCATAATACTTTAGAGAGCGGTGAAAAGACGTTCCCATCGAGTATGAGAAGGAAAATTCCCTAAAAAGTAGAAAGTATAGCTGAAAACAGAAGTTATATACGGAAATTCCCAGTGCGGCATATCGGGATCAGGTTCCCATGACCAATAGACAAAGAGAGCTTTGCCCTTGATATTTTGATCCGGGACGAACCCCCAGAAGCGGCTGTCTTCGCTTAAATCCCGATGGTCGCCCAATACAAAATACTCATCGGAAGGAACCTGAACCGGCCCGAAATTGTCTCTCCCGGAAAGTTGCGCCGCCAGGATTTTGGGATCGGTGTTTTTGGTGTTGGGAAATATTTCCGCCAGCTCATTATCGATATATATAATTTTATCGACTATTTCCACGGTCTGACCGGGGAGGGCAATAATCCTCTTGATGTAATCCCGGGTAGGATCCAGGGGATATTTAAAAACAATAATATCGCCTATTTCGGGACTTCCGAACTTATAGGCCAGTTTGTTGACAAAAATATAATCGCCCTCGTAAAGAGCATCTTCCATGGAAGCCGAATCGACTCGATAAGCAGACACGATGAATAAACGCAAAATAATTGCGGCGGCCAGCGAGATAAAAACAACCTCAAGATACTCGCGCCAGATCGGTTTATGTTTCCGGCGCCGAATAGGCTGTTCAGCAGTTTTTTTAGTCTCAATTTGCTGAAATTCTTCAAGAAGAAAATCGTTACTCATACTTGTTAAATTATCGGATTTCGACCATATTTTCTTTAATTAACCCAACCCCGATATATAAGAATAATTACTTTAAACTCGATAGGCAAGTAGCTGGGGAAAATAAATATCGGATGGTAATGGATTTCCGTTGACAGACCCAATCGGAAAGTATAATGATGGTGTATCTATTTATATTTAATAAGGAGAAACCATGAAAGAGGTTGTCAACACCAGCGAAGCTCCGGCCGCAGTCGGCCCCTATTCCCAGGCCATTAAGGTCAGCGCCGGCAATCTGGTTTTCTGCTCCGGGCAAATTCCGCTTGACCCCAAAACCGGGAAAATCATAGGCTTTACCGCCGCCGAACAGGCCGAACAGGTTCTGAAGAATCTCCAGGCGGTCCTTTTTGCTGCCGGGGCCGAATTCAAACACGTTGTCAAAACCACGGTTTATCTTGACAGCATGGATGATTTCGCCGCGGTCAACGAGGTCTATGCCAAATATTTTACGCTTAAACTCCCGGCCCGGGCGGCCTTTCAGGTAGGGCGGTTGCCGCTGGGCGTCAAAGTCGAGATTGAGGCGATAGCGGTAGTCTGAAATTGCCGACACGAAACATTCGCGTTTATTATATCCTGGAAATGATCCTGTCTCTATCGGGCGGGATAATTTTCCCGGTTTATGTCCTTTATTTCAGGGAATTTCAGATCACTCTTTTCCAGGTGGCCGTCTTGGCGGCCGTTTTTGAGGCCACCATTATTATCTTTGAAATCCCGACCGGTCTTTTTGCCGATCGATACGGCCGCCGACTTTCAACAATTACCGGATTTATCCTCTTTTCCCTGGCCGGGATTATCTTTTTCGAATTTCGGAATTTTGCCGGTTTTTTAATCGCGGAAGGTCTTTTTGGCCTGGCGGAGACTTTTATTTCCGGAGCCATGGAAGCGTTGGCAGTCGATTCCATTGATAAACAGGAAAGAAAAGGGAAATTGGCAACATTGTTTGCCAACCGGACAATCATCAAAACCTCGGCTCTTCTGATAGGAATGATTACGGGCGGTCTGCTGGCCGAGTGGCGTTTACCGGCGCTTTTTCTTCCTCTTCTCGGATTCTCGGCTATCGGAGCGGTTTTGGCCCTGCTTCTGGTTGAACCAGAACCAGAACCAATTGCAGATAAGGATAAGGCCCCCGGCCCATCGCTCTGGAAATTTATATGGGGTAATCCTGTTGTAGCGGCGTTGTTTGCGGTTGGTTTACTGGCTAACTTTATTTATGAGCCAATTGATCAATTCTGGCAGGTTCTCTTTTCTGAAATCAGGGAAATTGATCCGGCTTTTTTTGGTCTTATGACCGCCTCCGGATTAGGCCTGGTAATTATTTTTACCCGCTGGCTAAAAAAACTGTATCACTACTTAACTGCATATCTGGCGGCCTGTTTTATTATACTATCAGTTGCTCTTTATCTGGCCGCTTTGTCGGATCGTTACCCGGCGGTTGTCGGCATAGTCGTATATTTCTCAATTAAAGAAATGGTTCGGCCGGTTATCTCCACCCATCTCAATCGTCATCTGGAATCGAAAAACAGAGCAACTTATCTTTCGGCATATAATCTGACCTGCTCAATCGGTGAGGTGGCGGCGAGCCTTCTGGCCGGTATCTTGGCGGCCCAATTCGGGGTAGTCTTTTTATTTTATTTCGGTTCAATGACGGCCACAGTCCTGATTGGGATATATCTGGTATTGAAAAATGGTAAGAACGGCCATGGCCAAATGGACTCCGGTCTGACTTCGGCTGAATAGTAATATTGGGATTAAAGAATCATAACAAGACATTTTCCCGACGAGTTTTTATCAAATTATTGATGATTATTTTTACAAACTTCTTGACAAATAGAGAAAAAGGAGTTTTTTTGAAAAATCTATTTGTGATATTTATCACAAGGCGATAGCGTTGAGGAGTTGAAAACAGATGGCCCATTACTTATCGGTTCTGATATTTCTGATAGTCGGGATAGGGATGGTTCTGTTTACCTTCTTCTTGGCCCGCATTCTCCGACCTCATCACCCCTACAAAGCCAAAAACCAGGCTTATGAATGCGCCGAGACTCCAATTGGAAATTCCTGGATCAGGTTTAATAACCGGTTTTATATCTTTGCTTTAATTTTTGTGGTTTTCGATGTCGAAGCGGTCTTTCTATTCCCCTGGGCGGTGGCTTTTGGTCAACTGGGTCTTTTTGCCCTAATAGAAATGGCTATTTTTATTGCCATCCTGATTTTCGGTCTTTATTACGCCTGGAAGAAGGGAGTCCTCAAGTGGGTGTGATTAAACAGGTTCCGGCAATAGTGGAAAAATTCCCGGGTGGCGGTATTGTGGCCACTTCGCTTGACTGGGTATTGAATCAATCGCGTGCCAGTTCAGTCTGGTATTTGTTATTTGGAACCGCCTGTTGCGCCATCGAACTTATGGCTACCGGCGCCTCCCGATATGATTTTGACCGACTGGGTATGATTTTTCGGGCCACACCTCGTCAGGCCGATTTAATTATTGCGGCCGGGACTATTACCAAGAAGATGGGTCCCAGATTACGGTTGCTTTATGACCAGATGGCAGAACCGAGGTATGTGATTGCCATGGGCGGTTGTACCTGCGGCGGCGGGCCTTTTTATTATGACAGCTATGCCGTGGAAAAGGGCATTAATCATATTGTCCCGGTAGATGTTTACATTCCCGGTTGCCCGCCCCGACCGGAATCACTCCTCGAAGGATGCATTACTCTTCAGAAAAAGATTAAAAAGCAGAAGATGCAGGACTGGAGTTAGGGCCGATTTCTTATGAACCGTGAAGAGCTGATCCAATATCTTCAGGATAAATTCCAGGATAAAATAGAACTTCTGGACACCGGGAAAGTCGAGCCGATGTTCCTGATTAAATCCCGCGAAAATCTGGTTTCCTTTTGCCGGGCGATTGTCGATGATCCTCAATTATCAATGGATTTTCTATGTAATCTGGCGGGGATCGATACCGGGGAGCATTTTGAGGTAGTCTATAATGTTGCCTCAATCAGGAATAAAACCAGGTTTGATTTTAAGGTGGTCATGGATTACGACGGAGCCTGGGTGGAATCGATCAAGGAAATCTGGCCGGCCGCCAACTGGTATGAACGGGAAGTCTGGGAGCTTTTTGGAATCGACGTGAAAAATCACGGGAATTTAAAACGATTTTTATTACCGGATGATTGGGATCAGGGCCATCCGATGAGGAAGAACTGGGATGCTCCCGATTTCAAGAGGATGCCGGAGTTTTAATTATGGGCGAATTGCGGACAGAAGAATTCCAAATAAATATGGGGCCGCAACACCCTTCGACTCATGGTGTCTGCCGATTTTTATTGACCATGGACGGCGAAGTGATCGTCGATGTGGAACCGATCATCGGTTATCTTCACCGGGCCCTGGAAAAAATCTGCGAAAACCGAACCTATGCCCAGTGTATTCCGGTGATGGATCGCTTCGAATATTGCACGTCCATGTCCTGTAATCAGGTCTTTTCCCTGGCCGCCGAAAAACTGGGCGAGGTTGAAGTCCCGGAACGGGCTCAGTATCTCCGGGTAATCATGCTTGAACTCAACCGAATAGCCAGCCACCTGATCTGGTTTGGAACCACCTGTCTGGACCTGGGAGCTCTCACGCCGTTTCTCTATGCTTTCCGTGAACGCGAAGATATTCTTGACCTGTTTGAAATGACCTGCGGACAGAGACTGACATACAATTATATAAGGATCGGCGGTGTGTCGCGCGATATCCCCGAGCAGTTTATTCCATTATGTAAAAAATTCCTGGGGACCTTTGATCATCGGGTCGATGATTATGAAAAAATCCTGACCGAAAATCCGATATTTGTTCCACGCAACAAGAATATCGGGGTTCTTTCAAAGGAAAAGGCTATTGCCTACGGAGTTTCCGGCCCCCCCCTGAGAGCTTCGGGAGTCAAATTCGATCTGCGGCGGGATGATCAATATTCTATATATGATCGTTTTAAATTCGATATTCCGGTGACTTTCAACGGAGACTGCCTCGATCGCTACCTGATTCGAATAAAGGAGATGCGGGAATCGGCCAAAATCGTCCGGCAGGCTATTGAACAAATACCCGAAGGCGAGATTCGCGCCAAGGTGACCATGAATTTCAAACCCAAACCGGGGGAAGTGTACAGCCGAATCGAAAACTCCCGTGGAGAGATGGGTGTTCATCTGGTTTCGGCGGGCGACAAGAAACCGCTCAGGGTCAGAATGCGGGGGGGATCATATAACCATCTTCAGGTTATTCCCGAAATCACTCGCGGGCATAAAATAGCCGATCTGGTGGCCATTATGGCTTCAATGGATGTCATTATGCCGGAGGTGGACAGGTAATGGAAATTGCCGGCATTTTTAAATATTTGTATGAATTACTGGAATCCAGTGGCCTTTCACAGGGCTGGGTTGATGTTATCTCTTATACTGTGGCGGGATTGATTGTTTTTGGGTTTCTCTCCCTGGTGGCGCTGTTTCTGGTCTGGTGGGAGAGAAAGGTGGCCGGGCATATCCAGCAAAGATTCGGGCCGATGTTAACCGGCTGGCATGGCTGGCGTCAGACCATCGCCGATGCGGTCAAATTATTACAAAAGGAAGATATCCGTCCCGCCGAAATCGATCGTCCGGTATATTTCTGGGCGCCGGTTATCTGTTTTGTGGCAGCCTATCTGGCCTACATTACCATACCCTTCGGAAACGGTTTGATCGTGGCCGATCTCAATATCGGAATTCTGTTTATAATGGCCATTACCACCTTTACGGTTATCTCTCTTCTCATGGCTGGTTGGGGCTCCAATAATAAATACGCCCTGCTGGGGGGGATGCGTTCCGCGGCCCAAGTAGTCAGCTATGAAGTGCCAATGGTCGTGGCTGTTCTGGCCGTGATTGTCTTTTCCGGATCATTATCCATGGTGGATATCGTCGAATCGCAGGCCAAGATATATCAGTGGTACGTTTTCCGATTACCCTTCGGGCCGATTGCTTTTATAACTTACATAATAGCCGCCACTGCCGAAACCAACCGAACCCCGTTTGACTTACCGGAAGCGGAACAGGAACTGGTGGCCGGATTCAATGTCGAATATTCCGGTATGAAATTCGCCATGTTTTTCCTGGCCGAGTTTGTCAATGTGTTCACGGTTTCCGCAATCGGCGCCACACTCTTTCTGGGCGGATGGCATGGACCGTGGCTCCCGTCATGGATGTGGTTTCTGATTAAATCGTTTGGCCTGGTATTTGTCTTTATGATGTTCCGCTGGACCTACCCACGTTTGAGAGTGGATCAATTGATGGAATTTTCCTGGAAATTTTTGGTACCGGTGGCCTTCGTTAATTTGATTCTGGCCGGTTTGATGAAATATTCGGAGTGGTTCAATTGGTAAAAGAAGTTTTAAATGGAATAAAAAACCTTCTGATCGGGTTGATGACGACCGGTAAACATCTCGGCAAACATGCCATCACTCTGCAGTATCCGAAAGAGAAATGGCCGATGCCGGAGCGTTCCCGCGGTGTCGTGGTTTTACTTTCTGATCCGGATACCGGCGAGTTGAATTGCACCGTCTGTTTACTCTGTATGCGAAGCTGTCCCTCGGCGGCCATACGGATTGAACATCATAAAAACGAAGAAACCAAGAAACGGGTTCTTGATGATTTTATTGTTGATAACACCATTTGCTGTTTTTGCGGA
Organism: Candidatus Zixiibacteriota bacterium; assembly: GCA_016933955.1. Classification (NCBI taxonomy): domain Bacteria; kingdom Pseudomonadati; phylum Candidatus Zixiibacteriota; species Candidatus Zixiibacteriota bacterium. The sequence continues at coordinate 37,419 of JAFGTT010000036.1, read as the reverse complement.
TTGTGCGAGGAAGCCTGCAATTTCGCGGCCATCAAACTGGCACCCAAATATGAATTTTCCACCTACAACCAGGAAGATTTAATATATCACACCGCCCGACTGCAGGAACTGGGGCGCGATGTTCCCTATGAAAAGCCGGCCCGCAAAAAGGCGGCTGCGGCGGTACCCCGGCCGGTACCCAAACCCGCCGGACAAACTGATAAACCGGTTGAAGTTGATAAGAAACCGGATGTTACTTCTGATGCCGGGGCGGCGGGTGAAGTCACGGGTGAGAAGAAAGCTGAAGATCAAGGTGCGGAGGAACAGAAATGATTCTGGTAGGTATCGGAAATATATTTACCCAGATTTCGGCGCAACCGGTCTTTTACCTGATATCGTTTGTTTTGATCATGTCGGCCCTGATGGTGGTAACCCTCAGAAATATTTTCCACTGCGCCCTGTTTTTGATCCTGGCGCTTTTCTGTGTGGCCGGTCTGTATATTCTGCTTGAGGCCGAATTCCTGGCGGCGGTCCAGGTCCTGATTTATGTCGGGGCGGTTTCCGTCCTGATGATTTTTGCCATCATGCTGACGTCAAATTTAAGCTCCCGGCAGATCAAACAAAGCAATGAACAGGTTTTGATCGGCATCTTTGTCTGTGCTTCGTTCTTGATCGCCTGCCTGGCCTCGCTTCCCTATACGATTTGGCGACGGGTGGATCAACCACTCCCGGACAATAATATTCTGACTCTGGGAAAGCTCTTAATGACGGATTATGTTCTTCCGTTCGAGGTGGTTTCGATTGTCCTGCTGGCCGCTCTGATCGGGGCTGTGGTTCTGGCCCGAAGGGAGGGTTCCTGATATGATGTTGAATTACCTGGCCCTGGCAGCAGTCCTGTTTGCCATTGGCATTTTCGGGGTTCTCACCCGGAGGAACGCAATCGGAATTCTGATGTCCCTGGAGTTGATGTTTAACGCCGTGAATATTAACCTGGTGGCGTTTAATAAATTTATCGGTCCCGCTAACCTGACCGGTCAAATTTTTGCCATTTTCGTGGTTGTCATTGCCGCCGCCGAGGCCGTGGTCGGCCTGGCAATCGTTCTATTGCTGTATCGAAACTGGAAAGGCATTAATGTCGACCGGATTAATATTATGAAGTGGTAATATGCTGGAAAAAGCCTTTTTAATACCGTTTTATCCGCTACTGGCATTTTGGGTGGTAGTATTCTTCACCCGCTGGAAGGAGAAACTGTCGTCATATATTTCCATTTCGATGATTCTGCTGGCTTTTATCCATTCGGTGGTAGTCCTGTTCGAAATGATCGCCCGGCATGGTACTCCGCTGGAGGCCATGGTCACTTTCATTGATTTGCCCCATTTTCATCTTGATCTGGGGATGTGGATCGATCCGCTGACCGTGGTGATGCTGATGGTGGTCACAATCGTTTCGGGTTGCGTGCATATCTATTCAGTCGGTTATATGCACGGTGATCCGCGTTTCAGCCGGTTTTTTGCCTACCTGTCACTCTTCAGCTTTTCCATGCTCGGACTGGTGATTGCCAATAACTTTTTTATGATATTTATTTTCTGGGAACTGGTCGGTCTGACAAGTTACCTTCTGATCGGGTTTTATTTTGAAAAGAAAGTCGCCGCCGATGCCGGAAAGAAAGCTTTTATCACAACCCGAATCGGTGACTTGGGATTTATTGTCGGCCTGCTGATTCTCGGGTTTTATGCTGGAACCTTTAATTATCAGAAGGTTTTTGAAATCGTTACCAGCGGGCACCTGTCATCGGGGCTTCTGGCCGCGGCCGGGGTGTTTATCTTTTGCGGGGCGGTCGGTAAATCGGCCCAGTTCCCGTTGCATGTCTGGTTGCCGGATGCCATGGAAGGCCCGACACCAGTTTCGGCTTTGATTCATGCCGCCACCATGGTGGCGGCCGGGGTGTACCTGGTGGCCCGGGCCATGACACTTTTTGCGGCCTCGGAAACCGCCTCGATGGTGGTCGCCGTCATAGGACTGATAACATCTTTTTTGGCTGCTTCGATTGCCCTCACTCAAAACGATATCAAACGGGTTCTGGCCTATTCAACCGTCAGCCAGCTGGGTTATATGATTATGGCTCTGGGCCTGTACGGAGTTGATTTCTCCCGGGCAATGCATCATTACGGGGCGATGTTCACGGAACATTTCCACTCACCGGGCTGGTACGCCGGAACATTTCATTTAATGACTCACGCTTTTTTCAAGGCCCTGCTCTTTCTCGGAGCCGGTTCGGTGATTCACGCCGTGCATACCAACGATATCCAGGAAATGGGCGGTCTGCACAAAAAAATGAAAACAACCACTCTGACGTTTTTTATCGCCTCGCTATCGATTGCCGGGATTTTCCCCCTGTCGGGTTTCTGGTCAAAAGATGAGATAGTGGCGACCACCGTGGGGCACCCGATCTTTATGGTTTTAACCCTGGTGATTGCTTTTATGACCGCTTTTTATATGTTCCGGCTCTGTTTTATGACATTCACCGGATCACCGCGCAACCAGGACCGGTTCGATCATGCTCATGAATCGCCAAAATCAATGACGGTGCCGTTGATGATTCTGGCCTTCCTGGCGATTTTTGCGGGATGGACCGGGATGCCCTGGCTGAAACATGGCTTTGCCGCGTTTGCCTTTCATCATGAAGCGTATCATGTGCATGCCAATTACGGGCTCATGCTTCTGTCAACCGTGGTGGCGGTCAGCGGAATCGGACTGGCGTATTTTATATACTATAAAAATGCCTTTTCAGCTGAGGTGATCGCCGGCCGGTTCAAGTTGCTGTATCGTCTGTCGTATAATAAATTTTATTTCGATGAAATATACCAAGCCGCGGTTATCGATCGCGTGATGGATCTCTGCCGTATTATGTGGTGGTTCGATGCCAATGTTATTGACGGACTGGTCAATTTCACCGGCTGGCTGACCGTCAAATGGGCCGATCTCAAGCAATTATTCGATCAATACATTGTCGATGGCGCCGTCAACGGTCTTGGTTATCTCTGCATGGGGCTTTCCTGGATATTTCGATGGATTCAGAGCGGGTCATTGCAGTTTTACACGCTGGTGATTATCGCCGCAATTATTGGTCTGGTTATTTATAGAGTTACACCGAGCGGGTTTTACTATTACCTGGCCGGGATTATATTGATTGCCCTGGCACGTCTGGTTTTTAAATCATCCCGTTCCGATCGAATCAATACGGAACCGAAGATAGAAGCTTAGGAGGATAGAAGGAGATTATGGGCTTTCCAATATTAAGTTATCTGATATTTTTACCGCTCCTGGGGTTTGTGGCGGTGATGTTTTTACCGAAAGAGAAGCATGATCTGATCAGATGGGTATCGGTTTTCTTTTCCTTTATACCCTGTGTTCTGTCCATCTATCTTACCTGGGACTATTTTTTCAATTATTCACATTCGGCCGCTTTTGCCTATATCGAGGGGCCTTTCACCTGGATTGCCCCGATCAGCGCCCAGTATTATCTCGGGGTTGACGGTATTTCGGTTCCGATGCTTCTGCTGACCGGGCTTCTTTCATTTCTATCGGTGATTGTTTCATTCCATATTGTCAAGCGGGTCAAAGAATATTTTGCCTTCTTCCTGCTTCTGGAAGCGGGAATGATGGGTGTTTTTTGCGCTCTCGATTTCTTTCTCTTTTATGTTTTTTGGGAAGTCATGCTGGTGCCGATGTATTTCCTGATCGGCGTCTGGGGCGGCCCGCGCAAGGAATATGCGGCCATCAAGTTCTTTTTATATACTCTCTTCGGCTCTATTTTCATGCTGGTGGCCATTCTGATTCTGTATTTTACGAGCACGCCGCATACCCTGAATATTCCAGAGCTGGTGAATACCGTTCCCGGTTTCCTGGGGCGTTCGCTTCAGATGGTTTGTTTTGTTTTCTTTTTTGTCGGTTTTGCCATCAAGGTCCCGGTTTGGCCGTTCCATACATGGTTGCCGGATGCTCATGTGGAAGCGCCGACAGCCGTTTCGGTCATCCTGGCCGGGGTTTTACTTAAGATGGGAACCTATGGCATGTTAAGAATTTCTTGGCCGATGTTTCCCGAGATGGTTCGTTATTTTTCGATCCCGATCGCCCTGTTGGGATTGATCGCGATAATATATGGTGCTCTGGTTTCGATGGCACAAAAGGATTTGAAAAAGCTGGTGGCGTATTCATCAGTCTCGCATATGGGGTACTGCATGCTGGCCCTGGGGGCTTATTCCTCTGTGACGGCTATTGCCGGGTGTATGTTCCAGATGGTCAGCCACGGTTTAATCACAGGGGCGCTCTTTATGTTGGTCGGGGTAATATATGACCGGGCCCACACCCGCGAAATCGCCGCCTTTGGTGGCCTGGGCGCCAAACTGCCGGTCTACACCGGATTGATGGTGCTGTTTTCAATGGCTTCGCTGGGATTGCCGGGGATGTCGGGATTCATTTCAGAATTCATGATTTTTGTCGGGTCCTTTTTCCAGTTTAAAGTCATCACCGGCCTGGCCGTGCTGGGAGTGGTTTTGACGGCGGCGTACATGCTTCGTATGGTTCAGCGAATTTTCCTGGGTGAATTCAACAAGGAAAAATGGGACCACCTGACAGAAATCAATGTCAGGGAAATTTTGATGGTGGCCCCACTGGCGGTCTTGACTGTAGCTATCGGAATTTTCCCGGGCCCGCTTTCCAACCTGATGAAGGCTACCCTGGAAAACCTGGTTAACCTGATGGCGCGATAGGTTACAATTATGATGCCTGATTATAATCTGAGATTGTTGGTACCGGAAATATTTCTGTTCCTCTGGGCGCTGTTTATTATTGCCTATGATGTCGGCACCCGGCGGCGGAATACCAGGTTGATCGGGTACCTGGCGATGGGAGGAACAGCCTTCACGGCTCTCTTGCTGTACCTCTTTCACGGCGGCATAACATTCAATAATATGTTCCAGTCGGATCAGCTGGCGGTCTTTTTCAAGATTATTTTTCTCGGTTCGGCCTTTATGGCTATCGGGTCATCATTTGATATCATCTCCGAAAAAATAAAGAATCATCGCGGCGAATATTTCGGTCTGGTGCTGTTCTCAACCGTCGGTATGATGTTTCTGGCATCAGCCAGTGAATTGATCTCACTTTATGTCGGATTGGAATTGACCACCATTCCGCTCTTTGTCCTGGCGGCCTTTTATAAGGATGATCGGATATCGGTGGAAGCCGGACTTAAATATATGATTATCGGTGCCTTTTCATCGGCCATATTGCTTTATGGTCTGTCACTTCTATATGGTTTGACCGGTACGACCGATATTATCATGCTTAAAATTAATATGTCGCTGGTGTTCCTGTCGGCCGGTAAGATCGGCGGCGGATTTATTCTGGCGGTAATCATGGTGGTGGCCGGTATCGGCTTTAAACTGGCCCTGGTTCCATTCCACATGTGGGCGCCCGATGTTTATCAGGGGGCGCCAACCCCGATTACGGCCCTGCTTTCGGTGGGCTCCAAAGCGGCGGGACTGGTGGCATTTATGCGTATATTTGTCAATGGCCTGTATGGTTTCGCCGACAAGGTGATGGCTCCGCTTGATTGGGGTATTGTTGTCGCGGTTCTGGCCGCGGCGGCCATGATCCTGGGAAATATTACCGCTCTCAGACAGAAAAATATCAAACGCATGCTGGCCTATTCATCCATTGCCCAGATAGGGTATATAATGGTCGGGATGGTGGCGACCTCCGACTTAGGAGTGGGCTCGGTTGGTTTTTATATGTTTATCTATTTGTTCGCCAATATGGGCGCCTTTGCCGTAGCCACTGTTTTCAATGACAAAACCGGTTCCGACAGTATCAGCAGTTATGGCGGCTTATCCAAAGTCTCTCCGGCCCTGTCGGCCTTTATGGCGATTTTCATGCTCTCTCTGGCAGGTATTCCACCTCTGGGCGGGTTTGTAGCCAAGTATCTGGTTTTTGCGGCCGGTATTCAGGCTGGATATACCTGGCTGGTAATTCTGGCTCTGCTGACATCGGTCGTTGCCCTGTACTATTACGCCAATGTCCTCAAAATGATGTATTTCTCTTCGGAGACTCCTTCGATCAAAATAAAACCGCCGCTTCCAGCCAGTATCGTCCTGATTATCGGTGTGGCCGGAATCCTGATCTTCGGACTTTTCCCGGAACCGATCATGAATTTCGCCTTGGAAGCAGCGAAGGTTTTTGCTTTTTAAAACAGCGTTTCCTATAGAGATATTATCATCAAAGCTGTTGCATAAATCGTCAATCGTTATGTATATTTTCATGGTATGGATATCGGTTAGTCATAACAGCTCAGGGGACAGATGTCGATTTTTAAAATGATTAAAGATATCATTCGGCACCAGTTTGTCGCAGGAGTTCTGGTTGTTGTCCCGTTAATACTTACCTATGTTGTCCTGCGATTTCTTTTTGAGTCGATCGATGGCATTCTGTCGCCCTTGATCCAGAAAACCCTGCATTATAATATTCCCGGACTGGGGATAATTGTTACCATTCTTCTTATAATACTGGCGGGCTTTTTTACCCGGGGCATAATCGGCAAGACAATTTATCGCTACAGCGAAAGGGTTCTGGTCAAAACACCGGTGATTCGGGTGGTCTACCTTGCCGCCAAACAGCTTATTGAGGCGGTCACGGTCCCTCAGATTAAGTCCTTCAAAGAAGTCGTTATGTGCGAGTACATGCGCAAGGGCCTTTATGCTATTGGCTTTGCCACTGCCCGGATTAAATTTATCGATAGCCCGGACGGACCAAGGAAAATGGTCGGCGTTTTTGTTCCATCAACACCTACTCCGATTTCGGGGGTTCTTGTATTTGTGGCCGAAGATGAAATAATACCGATAAATATAACAGTTGAGGAAGCTGTGAAAATGCTTGTTTCCGGAGGTATCGTGTCGCCATCGGAATTGACGCGGGTCGACTCGAAACTTTTAAAAGACAATCTCATTGAGGGACAGGATAATGCGGCTGGCTAACATATTAAAAGAAAAATACATTATCGAGAACTTGAAATCGGCCAATAAAACCGGAGCTGTCGATGAGCTTTTGGCGTTATTAAGGGAAGATTATCCCGGGATTAATCTGGAAGAAGTCCGAAAAATGATCATTGAACGGGAAGAAATCGAAAATACTTCCTATGGAAGAGGTTTTGCTTTCCCGCACGCCAGGACCGATGAGGTTGATGATATGTACATCCTAGTCGGGATATCAAAAAACGGTCTTGAAGATAAAACCCCGGATAATGTGCCGCTGGCAATCGTGGTTCTTCTTCTAACCCCTTCACATATTTCCAGATTGTATCTTCAAACTCTGTCGGCTTTTGCCACCTTCGCCAGGATAGAAGGTAATCTGGAAAAAATCAAATCCGCCGGGAATGCCGCCGATATAATCGATATATTCTGGCAAAGCGGGGTTAGTGTCGAAAAAGAACTGACCGTCAAGGACCTTATGCGGCGTAATATAACAACCGTTACGCCCGATGATTCTCTCAAAGATGTGGCCAACCTGATGTTCAAGAATTACCTGTCTGCCATCGCCGTGGTCGATCATAACGGCAACTTTCTGGGACATATCACCGATCGGGGGCTTATCCAGATGGCCCTTCCCGATTATAAATCCCTGATCGATAACCTGAATTACTCAATGGACATCGAGCCGTTCGAGGAATTACTAAAACGGGAGAACCAGATCAAAGTTTCCGAGCTGTTTACTAAAGATTATGAGGAAACCTCACCGGATACGCGGCTGGTTGAGGTGGCCGCAATGATGCTTTTCAAGGATCTGCGACGGGTTTATGTAACCAAAAACGGGAAGCTGGTTGGGATATTACTTCGCAAACAGATTGTCAGTTCGATTATTCGCGGATAATCAGGGAAATTACAACTTTTCCACATCATTTCCACAACTTTTTCACTGTGGATAAGTGATTTAATTCATATTCTTTAGTGCATGTCATTTATTGGGCCATAAAAAAGCGACTTTTATTGTTGAGAAAAACCGATCATGAAATGGTAATCCTGAATTTTATGGCATACCTTAGGCCATTGGCTCTTCCATATTTACTTTTTCAACCGGTTTCTTTCTGACTATCGAAGCGACAATCGAAATAGTCAAAAGCAAGGCGATAATCCCCAGCGAAATCAAATCCGGTATTTTATAAAAACCGGAAATCAGCATTTTTATCCCGACAAAGGTTAAAATGGCCGACAAACCATATTTCAAATAATGAAACATATCCATCAAACCGGCGATGGCAAAATAGAGGGCACGAAGCCCCAGGATGGCAAAGACATTCGAGGTGTAAACAATAAATGGATCGAGAGTAATGGCGAAAATGGCCGGGATGGAATCGACCGCAAAGACAATATCGGTTGTTTCCACAACGATTAAAACCACCAGTAATGGGGTCCCGTAACGTTTCAGATCGACTTTGGTGAAAAAATGGCCATTGACATAAGTTCTGGTAATTGGCAGAATTTTACGAAGGGAACGCAAAACTGGGTTTTTCTCCGGCTCGATTTGTTTATCCTCGGTTACACCCATCTTGATCCCGGTGTATACCAGGAAGGCCCCGAAGATATAGATTACCCAGTGAAAAGTGGATATTAAAATGACTCCCACGGCAATGAAAAGCCCGCGAAGAATAAGGGCACCCAGTATGCCCCAGAAAAGAACCTTATACTGGTACATGTCCGGGACTTTGAAATAGGTGAAAATCAGGAGAAAAACAAAAATATTGTCGATACTTAGCGACCGTTCAATAAGATATCCGGTGAAAAACTGAAGGGCTGCCCCTGATCCATGCCAGAAATAGACGAAAACATTAAAAATAAGAGCGACAATGATCCAGATAAGCGACCAGACCAGACCCTCTTTGACCGAAATCCGGTGGTCCTTCCGATGGAAAATCCCCAGATCCAAAGCCAGCATGAATAACACCAGAAGGTTAAATCCGCCCCAGAGAATATATTTATTTTCCAGCAATTCCATGTTGTAATTTCCGTGTTTTTACCGGTATCTTATTTGTTCGCCCCCAATTAATTAGCCGCCAATATAGAATCGGCGGCCGGATTTGTCAAGGAAACTTGACCTGAGGCTATCAGAAGCCATAACCCAACAGCGGTTGTTACCGCTTATTGCTCAGGAGTCGGGCGAAAACCAATACTGGGAAACGGATTCACAATTGAGGTGGCGATATTGGTCAGATGTGCCGCGATTCGTTTCAGGTATCGGAAATAAAGAGCCAGCGTGGTTGCATTTCCCGGGGAAAGAGTTTTATCCTTTTCGCCGATTATTTCGATCAATATGCGATCGCATCGCGTGGAAATATTCCTGTGATCCAGAATTATATCCTTAGCGGTTGTGGTATGCATCTCGCTGATAACCTTAATAATTCGATCGAATCTTTCGCGGACGATTCCTTCGATATCGCGGAGGTCGTTTTCGAAAATACCGCCGTGAAGTTTGGTTGGATGAGCCGTGGCCAATTCCACAATATTTTTAGTATAATCACCGATCCGTTCAACATCGATGACAATTGAAACCAGGACCAACCCGGGCACAATATTAGCCGTCCCCGCCACCGTCAGGTGCGTCAGGACATTCCGGCGGACCTCTCGTTCATAGTTGTTGATCTCCTTATCCTTGACATAAATATCAAAAGGCAGTTTAGCCGTATCATGACGTCGCAGTGATTCGGTCGAAGCCACAAACATTTCGCGATCCGTTTCCAGCATTTTGATGGTTGTCATTATAGCCTGATCCAGGAGATTTTCCTTACCGAATAATTCCAGAAACTTCTTGTACATCGCCTTTTACCTCAATAGATAAATTAAAGCTATGGGAATAAGGAAAAATATTAATATAATAAAACCAATGGGAATCAATCTATTCCTTAATGTCAATCTCGACATGATCTTGGCCAATCTTAGGGGAATTCTGGCCAGTGGCAGAAAAATAGCGATTCCGCAGAAGTTAAAGAGTAAATGAGCGAAAGCAACCGCCACCGCGGCGACATTTTGAGTTACAAGAGAGGCCATGATCGCGGTTACGGTGGTTCCGATATTGGCCCCAAGGGTATATGGATATACCTGCCGGAGAGATAAAACTCCGGCACCTACCAGCGGAACGACAATTGAAGTGGTTATGGATGACGATTGAACCAGCGCCGTTAAAAGGATCCCAAGAACCAATGCTCGGAAAGTGGTTTTAAAAATATATTTGCTGAAAAAACCTTCAACTCGGGAAAGGACCAGGGATTTCATAATATCCACCATGAGTTTAAGGGCAATAAACAGCAGAATTATGGCTACAATCGCCGAAATCCAGGCGCTTTGATGAAATAATCCAATTATCATTTTTGTAATCGGCTTGGTAATAGCATTAATGGGGGATATAAAATGAAGTCCGCCGGCATTCTCAAAGGCCTGTTCCATAAACAGGGCGGCGCGGCCCAGGAAATTCGTGGTCAATTGCAAAGGAAAAAGAATCGCAACTGACAGTATATTAAAGATGTCATGAACGATGGCTCCCGAAAAAGCCCGGCTGAATTCCCGACTTCGGTTGATATGGGTCAATGATACCAGGGTATTGGTGATGGTGGTGCCGATATTGGCGCCCATAACAATCGGAATGGCACCCTCGATGGAAATCAATCCACTGGCTACCATACCAACCAGGATTGAGGTGGTGGTTGATGAGGATTGAATAATCGATGTGGCCAGAATGCCTATAAAAAGCCCAACAACGGGGTTAGAAGTCATTGTAAGCAGAGATTCTGCAAACTCCCGGCCGAACAATTTGAAAGCATCACCGAGAAGGGTAATCGATAAAATAAAGATATAAAGCGCACAAAGCAGACCGATCGGCCGGATAATTGAAATGATTGTAAATTCGCGTCTTTTATGTAAGAACGCGACTACTCGTTTTTTTTCAGGCTTTACCGTTTCAGTCAAACCTTAATTCCCCAGAACCGTATTGAGGCCGAATATATTGTTTATGCAGTAGCCTGTCAAGGCAATCCGGGCAATCATTACCCCGGAATCTTGAATACCTTTTTTGCGCAGGCTATGACAATGAATTGAAAGCACTTTGATGAATTGGTGGGATTGAAAAGAATGTCGTTTAATCGGCTAAACGAGGGAGCATCAGTAAACCGACTTCTTCACCATTTCGGATTACAATCAGGTAAACTCCCTCACGGTCAATTTTATCGAGAATTTTTTCCATCAAATCGTGGGCGTTGTGGACAACCTCATTATTGACTCTCTTTATCTGATCGCCGATCATCAAGCCGTTGGTGTAAGCCAGACCCAGAGTATCGACATCGATAATTTCCATAAAACCGTTGGGCAGTCGGGCCACTGAAAAACCAAGGCGTCCGCTACCGGCCGACAACCTGATCGGTTCTCTGTCGGTTATTTCGTTTTCGGATTTCTTGGGCGGGCGCGGTGGGCGAGTTAACCCAACCAGCGGTGAATCGTAGGGCTCTCTCAAAATGAAGGTAATCAACGGTTCCTCAAAAGAAATCATCCAGCTGTATCGGAAATGATTCTTGTAAATTTCCCATCCGGGATTATGTTTTTGCCAATGCTCGGTTTTAAGGATATTCTCCAGACTGTCGGACGGAATAATATACTCGGCGCAGGCCAGACTTAAAGTCAGAACCATGATATCAAAGCGATAGGCGCTTTTATCGAGAAGAGGATGGTCGGCGACCGGTTGACGAGGGCAACCCGGCAGTTCGGTTTGTAATAAGTTCCGTCCGGCGACCAGTTTGATGACGTTCAGCAAACGGTGTAATCCGGTGGGTACCGCCTCGGTATAATGATTCATCCTTATTCCCTGGAGCGGCAGGGCAGGAGGATCATACATAACCGCGGTGCGGAGGTATTTCGTCAGATTGATATCAAATTGAGATTCCCGCCATTTAATCCCGGAAAGATCTTCGATCATGGCCAGGATGGTAATCCCAATGCTATCCCATTCAGCCACGAATTCGGAGTCATTCCGATTGACCCAGCGGATATCGCTTTGCAGATTATATTCATTGATGTAATCTTCGGGATATAAGGCCCACATCAGGAGTTTGTTGTCGGTTCGCACGGTTACCGTCGGTAATCCCGGGCGCCGTATCAGTGGAGTTGGTACAGCGGTTTCTTGCTCGAAATCCTGTGCGGCGACCCCAACGGCCATCAGTAATAGAGTCGTAATAATAATCAGTCTCATCATTGAGGCGTAATGTGATTCAAATTTAATTGAAAATCAAGGAAAAATAATACGCCGCCGGAGAGAAATGCCCGGCGGCGCCAAGAATGAAAGGAAATGAATATATATAAATCAGGCCACCGCGCGAACGTCCTTCTGCGGTTGGCCATTGCCGTTGAAAACCAGACCATCTTTCAATTTTATTATTCTCCGGCAGTGATCGGCAATCGACATATCATGAGTTATGACTATAACGGTATGCCCCGTTTCCCAGAGTTCGTCAAAGATTTTTATTATTTCTTTACCCGAGGCGGTGTCAAGATTCCCGGTCGGTTCATCGGCCAGAACCAGTTTCGGACGATTGGCCAGCGCACGGGCAATCGCTGTACGCTGCATCTCACCCCCGGACATCTCGGTCGGCTTATTGGCCAGTTTGTCTCCCAGGCCCACCCGGTTCAGCATCTCGACAACTCTTTCCTTGCGTTCCTTTCCACGCAATCCTGCAAAGAGAAGCGGCAGTTCGACATTTTCATAAGCGCTGGCGTAGGGCAGAAGGTTGAATGCCTGAAAGACGAAGCCGACATGATTATTACGGATTTCAGCAAGTTGATTCGATCCCAGTTGATCGACGCGGCGGCCATTGAGCAGATATTCCCCTTCGGATGGTGTATCCAGACATCCCATCAAATTCATCAGAGTCGATTTCCCCGATCCGGATGGTCCGACAACAGCGATATACTCGTTTTCTTCGACTTCAATATCAATGCCTCTCAAGGCTTCAAATGATATTTTCCCGGTGTTATAGATTTTTTTAACCTGTTTCATGCTTATCATAATGGCACCTGCCTTTATAAGAAGTAAACATTACTCATACCTTAAGGCCTCGACCGGATTAATCGAGGCGGCTTTAAAAGCCGGAAACAACCCTGATACCAGACCCATGATCCCCAAAATAAGAACCACGATCAGACCGATTTCGAAGGAAATGGTCGGTTTACCAAGAAGTTCCAGCGCTTCCGACTGCGCCGGTATCATCTTGAAGACAGCAGTGATGGCGAAGGTGATAGCGATTCCGAAAAATCCTCCCAGGAAAGTAATTCCCATAGCCTCCATCAGGAATTGCATAATTATATATATTCGGCGGCCCCCAACGGCCATTTTGACTCCGATTTCGCGGGTTCTTTCCTTTATGGACACGTACATGATATTGGCCACGCCGACACTGGCAATCAGTAGAGTCAGGGTACCGATTATACCGAGGAATATTTCGATTCCCAGCAGGACATTGTCAGTCACGCGGTTGGATTCTATCACATCCCAGAAGCTGAGTGCCCGCTCATCGTCCGGATCGAATTTATATCTGGCTCCCATAACTTCAAAGACTCTTTTTTCAACCGCCTTACTGTTTTCCAGATTCACCGGGCGATAAATGATATTATCAAGGCAGGGATCGCCAAAAAGCGTCACAAAGGTTGTGGCCGGCATGACGATAACATCTTCATCCTGGCCCTGGTAGCTGTTCATCTGGATTTTATGTTTCATTACCCCGACCACCTTAAACGGCATCGACTGAACATAAATTGTTTCACCAACGGCATCCTTATTGCCGAAAAGACGTTCCTTGGCCGCGTCACCAAGAAAAACCACCCGGCGTTTCTGCTCCATGTCGATTTTATTGATCATTCGTCCGCCCATATCAGGGATCATATTCCGCATTTCGCGATATGACGGATAAACGCCATTGAGGCGTTCGGTCAGGGTTTTGTCTCCGTATCTAATTTCCACATTCCAGCGAATATATTCACCGGCGATTTCATCGATTTCCGGGATATTATGTTGAAGCATGTTTATATCCGATTCGTACAGGTGAATCCTCCGTCCTTTTCCAAAGCCTTCAAAGGGAATCGAGGTTTGTCCACCCCACATGATGACAATACCTTCGCCCAACCCGGTGGAACCCTTCATAAACTGAATTCTGAGTCCCTCTCCGAATCCAAGCAGTAACATAATCGACATGGTCCCCCAGAGGATGGCTACCAGTGTGAGAATCATCCGTTTTCGCTGTTTGCGGAAATCGCGTATGAAGATATTGTACATAATTGACGGGCTCATAAGATTACCTAAAATAATTTCAAAGCCTTGACCGGTTCCAGGGATGCGGCTCGGCGGGCCGGGAAAAATCCCGATACCAGGGCGATGGTTCCGATAATGGCAATAGCCAGAATGGCACCGCCGATATTCATCGTGGGAATCCCCGTATATTCCTCAAGGCTGGTGGGAAAGACGGATATAATTCCCAGGGCGATTAAAAAGCCCAGACCGCCGCCGATAGCGGTTAAGAGAATTGTCTCGAACATGAATTGAATCATGATGATGTATTTTTTGGCTCCCACGGCCATTTTAATCCCGATTTCTTTGGTTCGCTCCTCAAGCACCACATTCATGATATTGGTCACCCCGATTCCGCCGGTTATCAGAGTCAGGCAGCCTATTCCAACAAGGAAAGCCCGGAAAGCCAGAAAAAAGGTGGCAAAAAATTTCACGCCTTCGGTAGTATCCCAGATCATCAATGCCTCGGTATCTTTGGGATTGAAATTGTATTTGGAGGCCAGAAATCCATAGATATCATCTTTGACACGCTCCATGCTCTGGGGCGTCGGTGATTGGACGACCATGAGATTGGGATAGCGATGTGACCACATGGTTTTAAAAGTCGAAGCCGGAATCCAGCACATATTATAGTCACGACCGTGGTATGATGAATTTTGTTCTTTGGGCGACATTATACCGATCACGGTAAAAGGGACATTGTTTACCATCAGGGTTTTGCCGATCGGATCATCCTGCATGAAAAGATCCTCGGCCAGTTCATTTCCCAGAAAAATAACCCGCCGTTTTTCCGTCATATCATAAGCGTTGATAAACCGCCCGCCCGGTTGCGGAATCAGGTTTCTCATTTCACTGAATTCCGGCCAGATTCCGCCCACGCGCGCCGCGAGATTGTTATGTTTTGATTTCAGCGAAACACTCCAGCGGGCATACTCCGGGGATATTTTTTCTATGGATTCAAGACGCGCCTTCATCTGAGCCACATCATCCTCCGTGAACCTGATCTGACGCCCTCTCGGAAGTCCTTTCCATAGCTCCGAGGTCAATCCCGGCCAGATAATGGATATATTTTCACCCAAACCGCGGAAACGTTTAAGCTGGTATTCATATAATCCCGTCCCGAAACTCATCAATAAAATAATGGCCACGGTGCCCCAGAGAATTCCGAACATGGTCATCAGGGTCCGCAGTTTCTGTTTCCGCATATCACGAAAGAATTGCCTGACAGACAACAACGGCATCATATTTTAGATCTCCCGTGGAGGCCGTTCGACCAGCAAATCACCTTCGGATAACCCGTTAATTACTTCGATATTGATCCCGTCGGATAGACCGGTTTCAATCTTCATGGTGTCGATATTGCCGAGACTGTCGCGGACTTCAACAAAAGCGGTGTCTTCTTTAAACTCGATTAAACGTTCCGGGATAATCAGAATGCTGTCTTTTTTGACGATGATAATATCGGCATTGGCTGAATATCCGGCCCGAAGCAGGCTTCGGCCCCAATTCTCCAGGCTGATTTCAATATCAAAAACAGTTGATCCCTCATCGCTATGAGCCTTGGGGGAGATTCTCAAAACTTCACCCCTGACGGTATCTTTCGGAAGCGCACCAACTTTTATTCCGGCCGGCATCCCCACTCGAAGTTTGCCGACATCAATCTCATCAACGGTACCCTTGAACAGAAGATCATCCATATAAGCCAGGGTCATCAGATCGGTTCCGGCCTGGTACGAAGTCAGCGGCACTACCGGGTCACCTTCCTCGACCAGCCTGGAAAGAACCATGCCATTGACCGATGATTTAATGGTGTTATCCACAGTCAGGTCGGCGATTTTGGTTGTCCCGGTTTCAATCAACGACAGCTTTTCCTTTTCCAGCTGGAGTCGTAGCCGAGCCTCCTCGCAGGAAGACTTCTTGGTATCATAATCCTGGAAAGAAATCAAATTTTTCTCGTAGAGCGATTTGGCGCGATCGGTTTCGCGCCGGGCATTGTCATAAGCCACCTGGTATATTTCCACATTGCGCTTGGCAGTGGCGAATTCCACGGGGGTCGGATCGGGGGCCACATCGATCAGGGGATCGCCGACCTTGACCACATCACCAACCTCAACATAGATTTCTCTGACGATGCCCGAAATTTTTGATTTAACTGAAATTTCTTTATTGGGTTCGATTTTCCCGACAGCCAGCGCCTTATCGATAATGGTGCCTTTTTCAACCGCAACTGTATTTAGATCGTCGTTTTTGGTGGCGTTGCCGCTCAGGGCAAAAAAGAGAATTGTTCCGACGATAACAACAGCGATAAAGGTGAGAATTATCTTTTTGATCATAGTTAGTTGCTCTCTGGTTTGAATTTCCTGATTTCTTTTTCTGGTATTCAATTACGGTTATTTCCATGGATTGTTTCGTTGCTATACCTTTGGTTTTGTTCAAATATCCCCTGATCAATTTATCAGACCCCTTTTTGCCCAAATTGCTGCGATCGTTCTCGTTTGACATCAACCTTTTGACATTATCGCTTTAATCCCGTATTTTATTGCAGCCATTTATTAAAATCGGTTGAGGGAAACGGATGATGAAAAGACATACCACTTTGTTTTGCCTGTTTATTGCCATGGCGATTTTTATTGCCTGTGGCAAATCCGAAAAGGGGGAACGTGATAATACTGTCGGAACGAATCAACCGACCGACAGCCTGATTCTGGTTCTGGAGGGACAGGAAGGGAAATCCGTTCTGGAAGTTACCCTTGAAAACCATAAGGTTGATTACATAAAAAGTATCGATGGTTCTTTTGTCAATGCCATCGATTCGGTTGAAGTCGGTATCAAGTATGGCTGGATGTATTCGGTGAATGATTCAATGGGGCAAGTGGCCTCGGATAAGTATATCACCCACGATGGCGATACAGTCAAGTGGCATTACCGCAAATTCGATAATTAGGGATACCCGCTTCAGACTTTGACATGGAGGTGCGGCCGTGAATATTGATCGGATTCTTGACGGCGACCGGCTCTTTTTAATTGCCGGTCCGTGTGTTATCGAGTCGGAAGAGATTTGTTTCCGGGTCGCGGATAAACTCAAAGAGCTTTCTGAGAAATACGAAATTCCTGTTATTTTCAAATCCTCTTACGCCAAGGCCAATCGAACCTCGGGGGAATCCTTTTCCGGTCATGGAATGGAGTATGGCTTGAAAGTACTGGGGCAGGTCAGGGAAAAATTCGCTATGCCGGTTCTGACCGATGTTCATGAGACGAGTGAGACTATTGCCACGGCGGAAGTGGTCGATGTGCTTCAGATTCCGGCTTTTTTAAGTCGCCAGACCGAACTTCTGCGAGCCGCGGCGGCTACCAAAAAATGGATTAATATCAAGAAAGGGCAGTTTCTGGCTCCCGAGGATATGGAGAAGGCCGCCGCCAAGGCCCAATCCGGCAAGGTCATCCTGACTGAACGGGGGACCTCATTTGGCTACCATAACCTGGTGGTCGATTTCAGGTCATTAATTATTATGAGAAAATTCGGTTATCCGGTGGTTTTCGATGTCACTCATTCACTTCAGCTTCCGGCCGGGGCAGGTGACTTTTCCTCGGGACAACCGGAATTCATTATCCCCTTCGCCCGGGCCGCCGTTGCGGTCGGGGTGGATGGATTGTTTATTGAAACCCACCCGGATCCGAAGCAGGCGTTATCCGATGCGGAAGCCATGTTGCCACTGGACAAAATGGAGCAATTACTAAAGGAAGTCCTAAAAATTAAAAGAGATCTTAATCAGGAATAAATGAGCTTAAAAAATCTATGAAAAAACATATTACCCTTAATGAACTGGCCCGGCGATTTAAAAATATCAGGCTTCTGGCGCTTGATGTTGACGGGGTTTTAACTGATGATCATATTTATTTCGGTCCGGATGGCTGGGAAATGAAAAAATTCAATATTTCCGATGGATTTTTTATGGTTCTGGCCATGCGGTCCGGCCTGGAAATCGCCGTCGTCTCCGGACGGGTTTCCAAGGCTACCACCACCCGCATGAAAGACCTTGGAGTCAAATACATCCTCCAGAAAATGCAGGACAAGCGGAAACAGATTAAACCGCTTTTGAAAAAGCTCAATATCAGTCTGGATCAGGTGGCCTTTATGGGCAACGAAATACTCGATATCGGACTGGCCCAGGAGTCCGGTTTGTCGATGGCAGTTGCCGACGCCGCCGGGGAGTTGAAGGAAGTCGTTGATTATGTTACAGATGCACGCGGAGGGGAGGGCGCGGTGAGAGAAATTCTCAAAGCCTACTTCAAGGGAATGAGACTTGACCCGGCCTCATATGTAGTATAGATTGACCTTATGATTCTGGAAAACGGACGTCGCGTAATCGAAAAAGAAGCCGAAGCCATTGCTGAACTGGCCGGCCGGCTGGATGATAATTTTACCAGGGCGGTAGAACTGATTTTGAATTGCCACGGTCGGGTTATTGTGACGGGCATGGGGAAATCAGGCCTGGTGGGCAAAAAAGTCGCCGCCACCCTGTCATCAACCGGGATTTCCGCCTTTTTCCTGCATCCCGCCGAAGGGGTTCATGGCGATTTGGGGTTGGTTCAGGCTGATGACATCCTGATTGCCATCTCCAAATCCGGCGCAACCGAGGAGTTGTACCAGATTCTCCCCACTGTCAAAAGACTTGGTGTTAAGATAATCCTGCTGACAGGCGGTATTGATTCACCTCTGGCGGCCAAATGCGATATTGTCCTGGATTGCTCGGTCAAGGCGGAAGCCTGTCCCAACAATCTGGTTCCGACCACTTCATCGACCGTAGCTCTGGTAATGGGAGATGCTCTGGCCATTGCCCTTTTGCAGGAACGTGATTTTACGGCCGAGGATTTCGCCTATCTCCACCCGGGCGGTTCACTGGGCCGAAGATTATTAATGCATGTTCGGGAATTCATGCATGCCAACTCCGAAATCCCGATTGTCAGACCCGAAACCAGTATCCGCGAAACGATACTGGAAATGACCGGTAAACGTCTGGGGGCGACTCTGGTGGTCGATCGGGACAACAAACTGGTCGGGATTTTTACCGATGGCGATTTGCGCCGACTGGTCCAGCAGGATGACAAATTCTTTGAACGGTTGACCCGCGATGTCATGATAAAGAATCCCAAAACAATAAACCCCGAAGCCATTCTCGATAGAGCCCTGAATATCATGGAAAAATATTCCATTACCGTTCTACCGGTGGTTAATCGGCAAAACGAACCGGTCGGTATAATACACCTTCATGATATTCTGAAATCGAAACTGGTGTAATTCTCGTGAAAAAATTGAAGAAAATAAAAAACAACCTTGTCTATTATTCTGCCGTTATTTTTATCAGGATTTTTAATCTAATCCCTCGATCTATGGCTATATCGGCCGGGGTCGGGCTGGGTTTTCTGGCCTATCTGGTCAGTGGTCGAGATCGGGCCAAGGCCCGGATGACCCTGAAAATGGTTTATGGGGAAAGGCTTGATAATAAAATGCGACGGCGGATCATCAGAAATTTATATATAAATTTCGGACGAAATCTTATTGAAGTGTTCCGCTTTAAAAAATTTTATCGCCGTCAAATCAGTTCATTGATTGATGTCGAGGGTCTGGAGTATTTTGATAGGGTTTATAAGCGGGGCAAAGGGGTAATAGCCGTGACCGGGCATATCGGAAATTTCGAACTGTTGGCAGTATTTTTTGCCAATTCCGGGTACAAAGCGGCTGTAATCGGTCGCGAAATGTATGATCCGCGTCTTAATCGGTTATTGGTCAATAACCGCGAATCGCTGGGAATTATCAATATCGATACCAGGGACTCACCAAGACGAATATTAAAAGTTCTTAAAGAGGGATGTGCGCTGGGGGTTTTGATTGATACCGATTCGATGAGGGTCCGCTCGGAATTTGTCCCGGCTTTCGGCATACCGGCCTATGCGCCGGTGGGGCAATCGATTATCGGCTTGAAAACCGGGGCCGGATTTGTCCCTATGGCCTGTGTGCGGAATGGTCGACGCTATAAAATTATTATCCGCCCGGAGGTGATAATTGAACGATCCGACGATTTTAAAAAAGATGTGTATAATATTACGGCCCTTTGTACCAGGGCTCTGGATGAGATAATCGACCAGCACAGGGATCAGTGGATCTGGATTCATAACCGCTGGCATACCCGGCCCAAGGAGCCGATATAATGAATATGGCTTTGATAAAGAAACAACTGACCAATGCGGTGATAATTTTTCTTAGTATACTCCTGTCCTGTTCCGAAAAGGATGAAATCAAAGCCCCCGGATCGGCCGAGACCGATTCGGATGGGAAAGAATTGATGCGCCCTGATCAGCAGATTCGGGGAGCCCAGATATTGCTTTATAAAGGTTCGTTGGTAACAACCGATATCCGGGCCGATTATATCGAGAAGTATGATAAACGCGATTCGGCGCTGGCCTGGAAACTCGATGTCCTGTTTTACAACGATCGGGGCGAATTGACATCATCGCTGGTGGCCGACAGCGGTCTGGTCCGGGAGTCGGCCAACTGGATGGTGGCCAACGGGGATGTGGTGGTGATCGGCAAGGAAGACAGCGCCCGGCTGGAGACCCAGCAGTTGTTTTATTACGGGCAATCTGAAACTATCGAAACCGATAGTTTTGTCACCATTTATCAGCGCGGTGATACCCTGCGCGGCTATGGCATGAAAGCCGATCGCGGTCTGAAGAGAGTCAAAATAAAAAGACAGGTCAGCGGGACTTTACAGAATACCGGGGAAATCACCCGCTGATTTGATATCTTCATGATTAGATTCCAACGCCGCAAGAAATCTATATGAGACCCTGATTGCCATCAGAAAGCCCATCGGCCATTTTTCTCCAAAACATTATTTGACAAACAATATGTACATCGTATATTTTCGATTCGAACACTTATTCTGGAGTACAGATGGAACAGGCTTTACAGGGGAAAATCGGACGTTTTACGCTTCCTGAGATATTCCAGCTTGTTGCCAACAGCCGCAAAACCGGGACACTCGGGATTCAGAAAGACGATGACATCGTCATGGTCTATTTCAAAAAGGGGAAAATCATTTACGGCTACGGTCCGCGTCAGACTTTTCACCTGGGTCAGCTTCTAAGGGACAGAGGCCGTCTGACTCAGAATCAGCTTGACGAGGCCGTGGAAATTCAGTCCAGGGAAGCCTCATCGAAAAGACTGGGGCGAATCCTGCTGGACAAAAAATATATCGACCGGGCGGATCTTGAGGCGGTGGTCAGGGAACAGGTCGAGGAGTTGATTTATTCGCTTCTTTCATGGGAGAGCGGAACCTTCAAGTTTTATGAAAACCAGTATCCGACCGAGGAAGAAATCACAGTCGATATCTCGGTTGAGAATGCTATCCTGGAAGGATACCGGCGAATCGATGAGCTGAACCGAATCAAGGAAGCTCTTCCCAATTTCAATTCGGTCCTGACCATCTCGGCCACGCCGCCGGAGCGGCAATCATCGATCTCACTTGATTCCGGTGAATGGAACTTGCTCTCACTGGTCAGTGGTCGGCGCTCGATTAATGAAATTGTCACCATGTCGCCGCTTTCCCGGTTGGATTCGTTACGCAAACTGGCGGCTATGAAGTTGGCCGGGCTGGTGACGACCGCGGGGAGCAAGGAAGATGAAGCCGATCATCTCAAGGTGATGGTCAACCGGGTAAGTCATCTGCTTGAAGAATACCTGGAGGCAAAATCAAAAAATCGGCTGGCCGAAAAAACTACCGTTCAAGCCATCACCAGACCTACCGTCTCACGATTGAAAGAATCCCATATAACCAGCGGAATTATCGAGGACGAAAAGTGAGCCGTCTGGAATCTCTGAAAGAACTCGAGGCGACTCTTGAGCATTTTCTGAGCGGGATCACCGAAACCGAGTCTGAATCTCTTGAAAATTTCAAGCGCATCGATACTCTTGATGGTATTGCAAGGGAATCGTTGCGGGGGCAGTTTGTGGCCAATCAATTGGGTAACTGGTTTGCCACCAACCGGGATCTGCTGGAATCGGGGCGAGTTCAGGAGTCGCGGTTAAATGCCATTGCCAATTTATTGGGCGATATCCGAAGCGGTCTTGATGATTCGGATCCGGAGTCGCAGAAGCTGGCTCACGAAATTGATGAGTGGCGCCAAAAGGGGGTTGTTCCAAAACGCAAACTGGTATTGAAATTCAAACCGAAACAGGGTGAGATCAATCTGGTGGAAAAATATACAACTCTCTTAGCCAAGGAAACCGAATTTCTCGATTCCGGCGAGTTTGAGGGGCAGCATCTGCTGTCCTCGCTCGATGATATCTTGAAATCGGCGGCGGCCAAGGATGACGGGGACATGTTCTATTTGCATCTGGCCGGCTCGATCATCTATTATTTGAAGATAAATGGTTACAAGGTAACACCTTACGCAAAACGCCTGAAAGAGATTGAAAAGCGCAGGATGGGCTTGATCAATGTTGAGTGATGCGGAAAAGGCTTATTTCAGAGGTCTGCAGGCATTAAAAGAAAGACAATATCGCGCCGCGGCAGGTTTTTTTAAATCGGCCGAAAATCAGTTGGCGGATAACCTCGAATTGCGTATATTAAAAGAGACAACCGAGCTTTTGCTGGCTGTCAAAGATGAGATTTTTGAAACTGAAAATGATCGAATTGAGATTGAGGAGATATTGATCCATGGCCAAGAAACAGAGCTTCGCGGATAAGGCCTCCAAGAAAAAACATGTTATGACCTGCCCGATATGCGAACAGCCGATCAGTTTTGTCAAATATGCCAAAGCTGAAAAGTCGGAACGTGGGTGGAGATTCAGGACCATCAATGTCGGTGTGTGTAAATGTAACCATTCCGAAGTTTATGGATAAAAACTGAAGAGTTGCCTATAAATCCCGCTTAATTTCCAAATAAGCGGGAATTTTTTTATATCGTCAGAATATGCAGCACCTGTTGGAAAAAAAATTCTTTCCTTTTGTCATGAAGCCCGGCCGCTACACCGGCGGGGAACCGGGCCAGTTTGTTAAGTCCCACGAAAATCATTTTCGGTTGGCTCTCGGGTATCCCGACAAGTACGATATCGGAATGTCGTATCTTGGGTTGCAAAACCTGTACAGCATCGTCAATGCCGATGAGCGATTTCTATGCGAGAGATTTTTCGCGCCGGATATTGATGCCGAAGCGGTAATGCGGCGTGAGAATATTCCCTGCTTCACCCTGGAATCATTTACGCCGTTGAAGGAATTTGATCTGGTCGGATTCACCTTGGCCTACGAGATGACCTTCACCAACGTCCTCAATATTCTTGACCTGTCCGGTATCCCGCTTCGGGCAGTCGATCGAACCGATCATGATCCGCTGGTTATTGCCGGTGGCCCGGTGGTCCACAATCCCGAGCCGACGGCGGCCTTTTTTGATATGTTTCATATAGGCGACGCCGACGAAAATATCCTGCGATTACTCGAGGTGTTGAATGATTCCGAAAGTTTGAATCGTATCGAAAAACTGGAACGGGTTGTCAGGGAGGTTTCTTCTATTTATGTCCCGCACTTCTATGATGCCGAAACGCGCCGTCCTTTATTTGATTTCGTGCCGTCAAAGATTAAGAGCTGTCGTATTAAAAAACTGGAAGGTATCCAGTATACTGCCAGACCGATTGTACCTTTCATAGAGATTGTGCATGACAGATTAACGGTCGAGATTATGCGGGGTTGCCCGCGCGGTTGCCGTTTTTGCCAAGCATCGGCAATTTATAAACCGGTTCGACCCAGAGAAAAAGAAGATATCATCAGGCAGGTAAAAAACCAGATTGAACAGACCGGCCATGATGAGGTTTCTCTTTTGTCTTTGTCGTCGAGCGATTACCCGGACATTATCCCTTTGACCATTCAATTGTCGCGAATGCTTGAAGAATTAAAAATCGCCCTGTCGTTACCATCGCTGAGACCAGGGACATTCACCCAGCAATTGGCCGAAGCGGTCAAGACCACACGAAAAACAGGATTGACTTTTGCCCCCGAGGCGGGAACTGAAAGGCTGCGGGCTGTCATCCGCAAGGATATCACCGATAAAGATTTAATGGATACCATCAGCCTGGTGTTTAAGAATGGCTGGAAATTGGTAAAGCTGTACTTCATGATCGGACTGCCGACCGAGACTGATGAGGATGTTGAGGGTATTGTTCACCTGATTCGTCAGGCGGTTACGATTGCCAAAAACGGCACGGGTAAATACACTATCAATGTCACCATCTCGCCGTTCTCTCCCAAATCGCATACTCCCTTCCAGTGGGATGAACAGGCTACGCCTGAAGAAATAAGACGCAAGAACGATTATATAAAGCGAAATGTCAGAAGTAGCTTGGTCAATATCAAACTCCGCGACCCCGAACTGCCGTTTATTGAGGGAATTATGGGCCGCGGCGGGCGGGAGTTGGCAGAGGTCATCGAAACCGCTTTCAAAACGGGTGCCCGATTCGATGGCTGGTCGGAGAATTTTAAATTCAAATTGTGGATGGAGGCCTTTCGCAAACATGGTCTCGATCCCTACGATTATATGAAAGGCCGATCCTTTTCGTCGGAATTGCCTTGGTCGCATATTGAGATGCAACAATCGGTTGAATATTTAATTAAGGAGCGTAACCGTACCTCGACTTTGCTTAAGGAACAGAAAAAACATGTTCCACCTTTGATTTCCCCGGACAGCGATCCGGACGAGGACGATGGATTCGGCCGCGGGCGGAAAAAATTAACTCCGCGATCAACCTCGATTCCCACCAAAAGTAAGGTTCGGGTGCGCTGGGGAAAACGGGGTTTGACTCGATTTCTCTCTCATCTCGATAATGTCCGGGTTTTTGAGAGGGCTATTCGTCGAAGCCGAATGCCGGTGGAATATTCACTTGGTTTTCATCCGCATATGAAACTATCGTTTGGTCCGCCGCTGCAACTGGGTTATATGTCGGAGGCGGAATATTTCGATATTCAACTTGAACGCCCCTTTTTGCCATCGATGGCCGATCGGCTGGACGAATGTCTCCCGGATGGTTATTATATTATTAAGGCTATGTCGATAATAGACAGCAAGCAGTCACTGTCAGCGAGACTTAACAGGGCGGTTTATGAGGTGATAGTCGAAGGCGACGGAAGCATTCCGGAGAAAATCAATAATCTGATGAATCGGGAAACAGTCGAAATTAATCGGGAAACAAAGACGGAGATTAAGACAGTAGATATCAGATCGGCCGTTTTCAAAATCGACTATCTCCAGAAAGGGACAATTGATCCGGGGTCGGCTGGAATTATTCTCGAACTGGGAGTTGGTACGGCTGGTTATGCCCGGCCATCGGAGGTAATTGCGGCCGCTGGCTTGGTAAATGCTTCAGCTATCCCGGCTTTGAAAATTGTCCGCAAGGATTTACTGTATCTTGATGATCAGGGTAATCGGTTAACACCGATGGAGTTTTAAGCTGTGTCAGGAGTCAGAAAGAAAATCACCCATGACCCGGTTCGTGGTGCCGTGGTGGAAATTCTGGGACTGGTAGAGAGTGGCAAATTTACCGCCGATGAGGCAATTGCCATGGCTATTAAAAACCAGGAATTCACATCCCTCGATATTCGCTTTATTCGACAGCTGGTTAATGGAACCATAAAAATGAAACGTCGGCTGGATCATGATATCCGTTTCTTTCTGAGTAAACCATCGGAGAAAATGTCACAGCGTCTGATCGATATTCTGCGTCTCGGTTTTTATCAGCTCTTTTTTACGGAACGGATTCCGGCCGCGGCGGCCGTATCGGAATCAGTCAACCTGACTCATCATTTTTGTGATGCTCCCCGGGCGCGATTGGTCAATGCCGTTTTGAGAAATGCCCTGAGGTACCCCGAAAGAGTGGTTTTTCGTAAGAAGGAGGATGATCCGGTTGCCTACCTGGGTAGTTTCTATTCATATCCCGACTGGTTCGTCGGGTACTGCCTTGATGAATTCGGTTTTGAGGAAACGACCGTCCTTCTGGAAAACATGAATCGCCCGCCGTCAATATCTTTTCGGGCCAATGTCTTCAAGGCCAAACCGGAGCAGGTGGCAGAGATGCTGGATAAGGAAAGTATCAAGTACACCCGGGGTAATTATCTTCCAGAATTCTTTCACCTCGAAGAAGGACCGCTTCCTCTTGAAGAACAGTTAATTAAAACCGGCAAAATTTATATCCAGGATGAATCGGCGGCCATGGCGATTCGGCTTTTGAATCCGAAAACCGGGTTAAATGTTCTTGATCTGGCGGCCGCTCCCGGCGGAAAAACATCTTATGCCGCGGTAAGGATGCATAATAAAGGAATGATAACGGCTGTGGATAAATCCCGGGCCAGGCTGGAATTGCTGATAGACAACTGCAAAAGACTTGGAGTCAAAAATGTCAATCCGGTTCTGGCCGATAACCTGGAATTCAAAGGCGGCCCATTCCACCGGGTTATTATTGATGTCCCCTGCAGCGGCTGGGGTAACGCCGGTAAACATAGTGACCTGCGCTGGTCCAAAGACGAGGATACGATCAAAAAGCTGTGTAATGTCCAGAGGATGATGATCGATAAGGCGGCCAAACTGGTGCGGCCGGGCGGAGTTCTGGTTTATTCAACCTGTACCATCGTTCGCAGGGAAAACGATGAGATTGTCGAAGAATTTTTGCTTCGCAACAACGACTTTGAACTGGAATCCGCGGGCGAATATTATAACAGTGAGGTTGTTTCCGAGCGAGGTTTTCTGAAAACGTATCCGAACATTCCCAATCTATCCGGCTCTTTTGCGGCCCGGCTGAAAAAAAAGCCGACACCGAAAAAAAGTTGATGACCTTTTATCATTAAAATTGTAACATTTGATATATGGTACAGCCAAGACGACGATCAACATCGGAGCCGGGTAAAAGCTGGTATCAAACCCATTTCCCGACTGGCAGCAGGCAGAGGAAAGCGGTTAACTTTATCATAATTCCGATTGCGGCGCTTCTGGTTCTGTATTTTTTCTTCGACTCCATCTTCATGCCGCTGGTGACGCGGCATGGCAGTGAGTTTGAGCTTCCGGATATTATCGGTTACCGGAAGGATGCCGCCGAGGAAATGCTGACATTGATGGATTTGGATACAGAAGTCACCTCCGAAGAATACCATGCCGATAAACCGGAGGGAACGGTTCTTTCTCAGTATCCGCCAGCCGGGACAATGGTCAAATCGGGACGGATAATCAAGGTGGTTGTTTCGAGCGGCCAGAAACTGGTCGAGGTGCCGCCGCTGGGCGGGTTCTCGGTCCGGCAGGCCAAGCTCAATATCGAAGCCGCCAACCTGGTGCTGGGAGATATCGCCTGGACTTTTTCCGATTCGCTTCCCGAACGGGTGGTGGTGTTCGCTTACCCCGCTTCGGGAACCATGATCCCGATCGGCTCACAGGTCAACCTGATGGTCAACCGCGGCAGTCTCTCGGGGATTGTCTTCATGCCCAAGCTGGTGGGGCACTCGCTCGAGGAAGCGGTGGCGATCCTGCATAACCTGGGACTAAAAGTGGGTCTGGTGACCCATGTTCGCGATGAAAACTACCTGCCCGAAACCGTCCTGGAGCAGTCGGTCGAAGAAGCCACCGAACTGGAGCAGGGTGAAGAGATCGACCTGAAGGTTTCGACCACCGAATAAATCAATTAAAAGCTCGGAAAACCACCCCGATCGAGAATAGCACGGTTCGCATATCGTATTTATTGGTTTCGGTATATTCCTCGAGGGTGGAAAAATTGTAGACATTGGTTTTGACCGATGGATGGGCGTGAAGATAGCGGGAATCCAAGAAGATGGAAATCCGGCGGCTGATTTTAAATTGACTTCCGGCCCGCACATTGAGGGTCAATCCCGAGCCATATTTATAAACCTTATGACCCACGGTTTCATCGTATGGTCCCATCACCGGCGGCCAGGGTGATTCATCGGTGGTCCAGGAATTGTAATAGAAGGTCAATCCTCCGCCAAGATAGGGTTTAAAACGGCCGATTTCCGGCCGGATCAGGGCATCAAGATCAACCTGGGCCGAGACGAACGGTTTGTCGTCAAGATAAGGAGTGTGCAGCCGGGACCAGTTCAGATACAATCCCGAATTGATTATCAATGGAGAAAAGCGGACATAATCGATAAGAAAATCACCTCCGAGACCATGCCGGACATCATGCGTCCCGGTACCGGTCAGGAAAGCCAGCCCGAATTCATAATAAGCATGCGAGGATCCATCGTCACGTTCTGCCGAATACACCGGCGGCGGTTCCTTGACTGCCGGCTGGGTTCCTTTGATATCACCGGCCCGAACCACCGATGCCAAAAGAAAGCAACCCATCACAATTGCCAATAATAAAAGGCTTTTGGTATTTTTCGATTTATTCATCATGTGCTTAATACCTTTTATCAGATTGAATCTAAATTCCCGATCATGTTTTGTCAATATTACTGCGGCGGTTATTTTTTTACATTGAATTTATAGGACAATTGAGCATATTGATTACAAATCAAGCCAGCGTGGAGATTAATTATGAAAAAGATCAGTTTATATCCAGTGATTATTCTATTTTGGACCGCCTTTCTGTTTTCCGGTTGCGGTACGAAGGATAAGAGCGACAGGGATAAAGAGATCGAGCAAAAGAGAGAAAGCGGTGAATATGCCGATGCGACCATGTTGAAGAAGGCGGCGGATAAGGAGATTGAATCATTCATGTTATCCCTCAAGTATTCCCTGAACGAGGCCATCCGCGAAGGGGGACCGGTCAGGGCGATCGGAGTTTGCAGTGAGGCGGCCCCGGAAATTGCCATGGCCCATGCGCGGGAGGGATGGCAAATCTGGCGTTTGACCGACCGCAGTCGTAACCCGAACAACCAGGTCAATGATCTCCAGCATGATATCCTGTACGAATTCGCCGAAGCAGGTTCTGCTCCGCCGTTCGTGATCGAGTGGAAAGAGGAAATGGGCCAAAGGAAATTCTATTATTATAAGCCGATTTATACCGATAAACTTTGCCTTAACTGCCATGGGGTCAAAGAGAGTATGAAGCCGGAGACGGTGGCGAAGCTGATGGAATTGTATCCCGATGATCAGGCCACGGGGTATTATGCCGGGGAATTGCGGGGGATGTTTATGGTGGAGGTGGACTGGCCCAAAGGCAAAGTCCTGGCCGAAAAACTGGCCGGGGACAGCCTGTGAACCGGGCTCTGCCATATTTATCCGGTTATTAAAGAGATAATCTGATTTGAGTAAACCCGGGTCAAAGACCCGGGCCATCCGGACGATATTTCCATACAAGTTCAATTATCCGGCCAGTTCGGTCAACTTCTCTCTCACCTTTTCGGCATGACCGGCCGCTTTAACCCCGGTCCATGACTGAGCGATTTTGCCATCGGGGTCGATCAGAAAGGTGCTTCGGATGACGCCTTTGACTTCTTTACCGTACATTTTCTTGGTACCATAGGCACCGTATTTTTCCAGCACTTTGCGATCGGGGTCGCTTAACAGGGTGATTTTGAGATTCTGTTTGGCGATGAATTTCCGGTGGCTTTCGGTTGAATCGGGCGAAACTCCCAGAACCACGGCCTCAAGATTTTCGAAATCTTTCAAACCGCCGGTGAACTCACAGGCCTCGGTGGTACATCCGGGGGTGTTGTCTTTGGGGTAAAAATAGAGCACGACCCATCGGCCGTTATAATCACTCAATTTGATTTTATTATCATCCTGATCGGGCAGGGTGAAAGCCGGGGCTTTGGTTCCGGTTTTGGGGATATTATCGGGCATCGGTTAATCCTTCTTTTAAAGACATAACAATTATAAGTAAGGATAACAAAATAAGTCGTGAAAGGTTCATAATTTGTACGACTCGTCGGCAAAAATGGGTTCGTTTTATCCGTTTGTTTTTTTCCCATAGCATAGCGGCCGGATCGGCGACAAGGCGAATTCGTTATCCCGGGCCTAAAGACCCGGGCCATTCGGGCAAATGGGTTCGTTTCATCCTCCGGAATTTTTTTTGTGCGGTATTATTATTAAAAGGGCCATGAAATGGGTTCGTTTTGTCAGTAAAAAAGTTTTCAGGCGGATTCGGTATAGAGCTGATGGATATTTCGACGGCGGTAGTAATGGTTGTTTCGGTTTTCATACAAATCGGGACGGGGTATGGATTAGGGGTAAAGCGGTGGGGAAAAGCGGGGAATTATTATATTGTGAAAGAAGCCGTTTTTTTGAGTGGCAAGCCTTGATTTTAGATTAATGTATTGTTGGACAACAAAATATAAGATTGGGGAAAAATATAATTATTCTTGCTTATTAAAGGATTCAGCATTATCTTTTAATGAATCCAGATAGATTAAAATTCCTTTAATTTGATAACAGAGGTATTGTGAAGCGTAAAACAGGTGATTACGTGACCGTATGCCGCTCGCGGTATAATCATCGTTAAACATGTTTTGAATCAAATAAGTAGATAAACCGAGCTTTATAAAATAAATTATTTCCTTGCAATTTGCCCGGCCAGGAATTATATTAGTGTATAATTCTACTGATAATGCTCACCAGTTTCGACACCTGAATTAAGACATTCATATAATTTATCAATAATCCAGGAGTCCCGGAATTTGCGGTATTTTGGGCGATTCCGGAGGGGAGAAGACTCCGAATGAATCGTCGGATGATTGAAAAAAACCGATTCATTTGCTTTAATGTTACTTTACCCACCCGGATGGGTGGGCTACAAGATTGTAGGGTAAACTACACACCGGAATAATCGGAAGGGTAAAATTAATAACTGACTTGAAAGGAGGTAGAAAAGTAATAATATCATCATAGGGGTAGAAATATCGTGATATCGTGAGAGTGCAATAATCAAGTATTTTTGGTTCGTCACCAAAATGAATATTTGCAAAAATGGCCTTACTTATTGCAGTTAAAAGAACAGAAGTTAATAAGCATTCTTACAAATTCCGGTTTTAAACCGGGGACAATTTCTGCAATTTATCAAGTGGAGGAACCATGAAAAGAGTATTGATGGCACTATTAGGCATTATCATCCTGCTCACGCCGGTAATATCACTGGCCAGGGATTACGCGACAAGTTGCGGGGACGTCAACAACTCCGGCAGTGTCAATATTATGGATGCGACATATCTTGTGCATTACCTTTATCATGATAGTGCAGCACCGGATTGCGGAGATTCCTATGCGGGTCTGTGCGGCGATGTTGATAATTCCGGTGGTGTTAATATCCTTGATGCTACATATATAATAAAATGGCTGTATTTTGATAGTGCGGCACCCGACTGCGGTGAAACAGGAGTCCTCACAGATATAGATGATAACGTCTATCAAACAGTTAAAATTGGTGACCAGTGGTGGATGGCGGAAAATCTTAAAGTAACCCATTACAGTAATGGTGATTCCATACCAAATGTTACGGATAGTGGTGCTTGGCTAGCTCTTGCCACGGGAGCATATTGCAATTATGATAATGATGAGAGTATTGTCACTACTTATGGTCGGTTATATAATTGGTATGCGGTGGATGATGGCCGGAATTTGGCTCCGATAGACTGGCATGTACCAAGTGATAATGAATGGATGCAGTTGGAAATGTATTTGGGTATGAGTCAGGCTCAAGCCAATTCAACTGAATGCAGGGGAACAGATGAGGGAGGAAAATTAAAAGAAATCGGTACCATGCATTGGTTATCTCCCAACACTGGAGCCACCAATGAAAGCGGGTTTAATGCACTTCCGGGCGGTTATCGTGCTGACTTTACGGGTTATTATGAAATTATGGGTTACGGTGCCTTTTATTGGTCTTCCTCGGTAATGTACCGTCACTTATATTACAATTTATCCGGTATTATTCGTTTGAATTACCCAGCGCAAGGAGGTTTTTCGGTCCGCTGTATTGCTGATTGACTGGTGGTCTGACAATCGGCATTAAGGAAAGATACATTTGAATTGACCATTAAAAGGCGGCTTTTTATGGCCGCCTTTTGCTTTAATATTACGTTACCCACCCGTTGGGTGGGCTACAAAATTTTTAGAAAAGCTACAGGCTGAATAGACGGGCGCTCACTGGTGATAAGGGCAGGCGTCTACCGCCCACGGAATAACAGGTAATATTTCTTCTGGATTTCATCTTACATAAGTTATATAATTATCTCAGCTATGCTGAAGATTGCGCCGTCCATACTCGCCGCCGATTTCTCGCGACTCGGCGAACAGATCAAAGCCGCCGAAAAAGCCGGGGCCGATATGATTCATCTGGATATCATCGACGGCCATTTCGCGCCCAATATCTCGTTCGGGGCGGCTATCTCGAAAATGTCGAAAAATACCACCCGTCTGCCGCATGACGCTCATCTGATGGTCACCGACCCGGAAAACTGGGTTGATGATTATCTGAAAATGGGCGCCGAATATATCACTTTTCATATTGAAATAGGCGGCAAGGCCCATCCTCTGGGCGAGCGGCGATGGGTTTATGTTGTTGACGGACAAGTTGATAAAGCAAGAGTTGAGAATCTTATCCAGCGGATAAAAGAGGGTGGTTCCAAAGCCGGGTTGACCCTGAATCCCCCCACGGAATTTGAGTATGCCATCCCGTTTCTGGATAAGATCGATCTTTTACTGCTGATGTCGGTCAATCCGGGGTTTTCCGGGCAGAGATTTATCGACAGTGTTTACGACAAACTGGCATCAGCCGATAAATACCGCCGGGGAAACGACCTTCATTACGAAATAATGGTTGATGGCGGGGTGGATATGGACAACGCCGGAAAGCTCCATTCGATGGGGGCGGATATTCTTGTCAGCGGCTCCTCATTTTTCTTATCCCCTGATTATACCCAGTTTATCTGGAAGATAAAGTCCTAGAAAATCGCTTGCCATTTCGGGGCGATTATATATATTTGCTGTCTGCCCAATAGGGAAATTATGCCTATTGGGGAAGGGTTAATTATTGTTAATATGTTTGGTGAACTGACAGAAAAATTCGATGATATTTTCAAGCGTCTTCGCGGCGCGGGAAAATTGACCGAGAAGAATATCAAAGATGCCTTGCGGGAGGTCCGCCGGGCGCTTCTTGAAGCCGATGTCAACTATAAAGTTGTCAAGGATTTCGTCAGACAGGTCGAGGCTCTTGCCGTCGGCGAAAAGGTGCTCAAGTCGATCGAGCCGGGTCAGCAGATAATCAAGATTGTCAGTGATGAGCTGGTAAAAGTGCTGGGCGAGAAAGCCGAGCCGCTGGCCAGTCTGGACCGGTCGCCGGCAGTTTTTATGATTTGCGGATTGCAGGGTTCGGGCAAGACGACTCTTTCGGGCAAACTGGCGCTTTATGCCAAACGCAAAAACAAGAAATCGCTCCTGGTGGCCGCCGATATATACCGTCCCGCGGCCGTCAAGCAACTGCAATTGCTGGGCAAGTCGATAGATGTCGAGGTGTTTCATCTCGATGGTAAAAAGCCGCCGGAGATTTGCGCCGAGGCCAGGAAGTATGCCGAGAAAAATTTCGTCGACCTGATTATTCTGGATACCGCGGGCCGTCTGCATATCGATGAAGAATTAATGCAGGAGCTCGAGGAGATCAAGGCGAGGGTGAAACCGGACGAGATGCTTCTGGTGGCCGATGCGATGACGGGGCAGGACGCGGTTAATCTGGCCGAGCAGTTTCACGGCCGTCTCGGTCTGACCGGGGTAGTGCTGTCCAAGCTTGATGGTGATGCCCGGGGCGGGGCGGCGATTTCAATTCGCGCTGTCACCGGCTGTCCGATAAAAATGGTATCGACGGGTGAAAAGCTGTCCGATCTGGAGCCGTTCCATCCGGAACGAATGGCCTCGCGGATTCTGGGAATGGGCGATATCGTGACGCTGGTCGAGAAAGCCCAGCAGACGATCGATATCGAAAAGGCCGAGAAACTTCAGGAAAAGCTGAAAAAGAATGCCTTCACGCTCGAAGATTTTTACGATCAGATGCAGCAGATCAAGAAGATGGGCCCGCTGGAGTCGCTGATGGGGATGATTCCGGGGATGGGCAAGGCTCTCAAAGGGGTGCAGATCGACGAGCGGGGGATGAGCCGGGTGGAGGCGATAATACAATCCATGACGGCCGAGGAACGGCGGCATCCGAATATTATCGACGGAAGCCGGAAAGGCCGGGTAGCCGGCGGTTCGGGCACCTCGGTCCAGGATGTCAATCTGCTGTTGAAGCAGTTTTTCGCCATGCAGAAGATGATAAAAAACGTAAGTAAATTCAAGATGAAGGGTTTGCCGAAAGGCAGCTTCCCTTTCAAAGGGTGACCTATTGATGGAGGTAACGACAATTGGCAGTACGGATTAGACTGAAACGTTTGGGTGCCAAGAAGAGACCGACGTACCGCTTTGTGGCGACTGATTCCCGCATGCCCCGTGATGGACGCTTTATCGAGACGCTGGGTTATTACAGCCCGATTGAGAAGCCGGCCCGGGTGACAATATTCGAAGAGCGGATGATTCACTGGCTGGAACAGGGAGCTTTGCCCTCGGACACCGTCGCCACGCTGATGAAGCAGGTGGGATTCTGGAAGAAGTATGAGATGAAGCAGAAGGGTGAGGATATTTCGGAAGTCACTCTCTCCGAGACCATAACCGAGCGCACCAAGAAACGCAAAAGCAAGAAAAAAGCCAAAACGGAATAGTGTTGTGGTGTAAACTACCAGGGGTTAATCTAAACCGGAAACCGAATCTACAAGGGAGATTGAAGTGAAAGATTTCATCGAAACCATCGTCAAAGCACTGGTTGATAATCCTGATGAAGTGGACCTGACCGAGGTCCAGGGCTCACGGACGACAGTATATGAACTTCGGGTCGGCGCCGGCGACCTGGGCAAAGTAATCGGCAAACACGGTCAGACGGCCAAATCGATTCGAACCCTGATTGCGGCTATTTCAGCCAAGAAGGGCAAACGTGCCGTTCTGGAGATTCTTGAGTAGTTGAGTAAACGACCGGAATATATCGTTGTCGGCCGGTTTGGCCGGCCGCGAGGTGTCTCCGGGGATATATATGTGGTTCCATTGTCGGACAATCCGGAACGCTTTGAAAAAGGGGGGATATTCTGGATTGACAAGGACGGCGATCGGAAGGAACTGGAGATTGCTTCTTTCGGAATGATCTCCGGGAAAGTGGTCGCCAGAGTAAAAGGAATTGACAGCCCCGAACAGGCCAGGAAGTTGACCGGTCTCTATGTGCACATAAAAGGGGCGGAACTGGAGGAGTTGCCGGAAGGAAATTATTACTATTTCGATCTAATCGGGTGCCGGGTGGAAGATATCGGGGGCAAAAAACTCGGCGAGATAATCGAGGTGGAATATTTTCCGGCCAATGATATCTGGGTGGTGGAGGGGCCGGAAGGGAAACGGCATATGTTTCCGGCGGTGCGGCAGTTTATTGAGAAGGTTGATATAGAGAAAAAACTGGTAATATTGAATCCACCGGAGGGTATCTTTGACTCACCGGCTGAGGATTGAGATAGTCACGCTTTTCCCGGCGTATTTCGATTCGGTTATCAGCCAGTCGATAATCGGCCGGGGAAAGGATAAAGGGTTCTTTGACATCCGAATAATCGACCTGCGGGATTTCACGACCGACCGTCACCGCACCGCCGATGATACGCCGTACGGCGGCGGCGGCGGGATGGTGTTGAAAGTGGAACCGTTGTACAATTGCCTGAAAGCGCTGGGGTATGAAAAATCCGGTCGAGAGAGAGAAAAGATAATTTTGACCTCGGCGGCGGGACGACGGTTCGACCAGCCGACGGCGGTAGCCTATTCACTCCTGGAGAGGTTGACCATAATCTGCGGTCATTACCTGGGAGTGGATGAGCGGATTATGGAGCTTTTCGAGATCGAGGAAGTATCGATCGGTGATTATGTCCTGACCGGGGGCGAGGGGGCGGCGGCGGTGATGCTGGATGCCGTGACGCGTTTGATTCCCGGTGTCCTGGGCAATTTCGAGTCGGCCATGTATGACTCGCACACCGAGAAACTGCTCGGCGCCCCGGTGTATACCCGGCCCGAGGAATTTATGGAACTGAAGGTCCCGGAGGAACTTCAAAGCGGAAACCACAGGTTGATTGAACGGTACCGAAAGAGAGAGTCGATAAGAAAAACATTTATGAACCGTCCCGAATTACTGGACGAAGTCGAACTGGAAAAAGAAGACGCTGATTATATAGAGCAGCTCAAAAAGAGACGAAAATAATGCTAAGATGAGAGGATAGACCCATGAAACGGTTAGCGCAAATCGAAAGAAACTTCATGAAGGATACGGTCCCCGCCTTCAAGGCCGGTGATACGGTTAAGGTTCATGTGAAAATCAAAGAGGGTGACAAAGAACGTATTCAGGTTTTTCAGGGAACGGTTATCGGCCGCCGCGGTTCGGGAACCGGGGCGACTTTCACGGTTCGCAAGATGTCGTCGGGAATCGGGGTCGAGAGGATATTTCCGCTTCACTCGCCGAATATCTCTAAAATTCAGCGGATTCGTCAGGGTAAGGTACATCAGGCGAAATTGTACTACCTGCGCGGATTGACCGGTAAATCGGCCCGTATCGCCGAGAAGCTGGAGGAGAAGACGATAACCGAGACCAAGACCAAGAAAGCCAAAACCCGGGGCAAGGGTGCCAAGGCCGAAAAGCCGGTGAAAGAGGAAGAAGCGGCTCTGGCGGCCCAGGAAGCAGCCGAGGTTGAAGAAACCGCCGAAGAAACGGTAGAGGAAACAACCGAGGAGAATAACGAGAAATAGAAATATTAGATTAATATTTTTAAAACCCGCCCGGTAAGAGGCGGGTTTTTTTATGAAATGCGGTCTGGATTGACAGGAAAAGGGAATAGGAATGATTGGAAGAAGGCGGAAAGAGTAAAAAAAGATTGCGGTAGCAAATGAGGAGGTCTGCCACTTACGAAAATATTCAAAGTTCCCTCTCGAGAGGGGATTCAGGGGTGTGTCAAGCAGATTGGATAACACACCCTGTC